>PXBU01000357.1 GCA_003566795.1 Puniceicoccaceae bacterium
AAACAGCTTATCTGCCTCCGCCTCTGACAACCGGCCACGCGTTGTCAAAGTTGCTATTTGGCGCTCAAACCTATCGGTGAACACACGTTCGACGTTTTCCGGCGTATATTGCGTTGATTCCATACATGACATGCTTGGCAAAATGCCATGGAAACATTAACATCCCGTGAATCTGTCTGAGATCATAAATTCACGATTTCTTAATCGTTGTCTTTATTTTTGAACTGGTCACGTTTGGCTTTGTCGCGCTGTGTTTGAGAACTAGTTTTCTTTCCGCCACAGGCCGCTTCGGCAAGGTCACCCTGAGTTTTTCTGGAGCTTCAGACAATGCCTTTTGCGACATCGCCCCTTCAGCCATCGTTGTCTTGATCTTGGGCTCGTTGCTTCTAGGCCCCCACGGCCCGCTAGTCGGTATAGATGTTTTGATCGCCTTTGGTTCACCAGGCCAGTCCTTTTTGACCCATCGCCAGGCCCTCACCAGCATTCCCTTTAGACCGGGCGGCGGAGGAGGAGGGCGAGCCTCTATGAATTTCGGCTCTGGATCAGAAACTACACCACGACTGCTCGCCACTGGCATGCCCTTGACATCCACGCCAAGTAGCGCTGAAAGCTCGCTAATGATTTGCTCTATCTTCGGCCGATGATTTGGATCAAACTTTAACATTCCAGACACCAATAGGTAGAAAGGAGAATCAGAACCAAGTTTCATCTTGGGCGCATAGGTGAGAATATGCTTACCAAACGGTTCCGTCTCATTTCCCATTGGCTTTTGGCCGCAAGCGACCTCGTGGAAAAGCACGCCAAGGGCAAAGATATCGGTATGGAACCCTAGCTTTTTTCCATCATTAGCTGAAGCGGTCTTTTCAAATTTCCAAATCTCAGGGGCCGCGTAAGGCGCATCGAAGGTAAGATCGTCTGGATCGTCGGGTCGGTCGGTAATATGATACCCAGCATCGAAATCGATCACCATCGGCATTACAGTTTGTTTGGCGATGCCCAACGCCACAGGCTTCTCGGTGAAAAGAAGATTTGTCCACTTTATGTCGCTGTGTACAATTTGATGTGCGTGAAGAACTGCAATAGCTTCTGCAATCTGCAACATGATCAGGGATTTTTGATTACTTGGAAGGGTCGCAACATCCTTTGCTGTAGTACCAAGGGCATCAACCCGTGGAAAAATCTTAGTATATTTTCCACCAATCCAATCGCAAAATACGGGTACAACAAGATTCTGCGAAGGGGCTCCAGCCTTCATTAGCACGTTTAGTTTCGCATGCCGCTCTTCAAAAATTCTTGCGGCTCTTCTCTTGCGCTCTAGCGTGGCTTTGCTTCCAGCATCACCCGGTGACGGCTTAACTGGCGAAAGAAACTGCTTAACGAAGTACTTCTTCCCGCCTTTTGTGGCAAAAGCCCACTTAGATTGACCGGACAACTGTGGGTCATCGGTCAAACGATAACCCAGAAATCGGTCACCACGCGCTTTGAACGACATGCACTCTCTCGACTTGCATCTGTGTGTACATCGTGTACCATCTAGTCGAGTCGGGCAAGAGCTTGCTGAGCAGCAAGCCGCGTAGAGTCCTTAGGATCAAGTTTCAAGTGCAACATCCGGAGCCCGAAGGGCGTAGGATGTTGCGATGGACAGACGAAGCAAGCACCTCAGCAGCGAGGAACGTGGCGTGATCTTTGCCGAGCATAATCGCGGCAGCAGTCAGGGGAACATCAGCCAGCTTCTTGGTCGCCCTGCCAGCACGATCTGCCGCGAGTTGGCGCGCGGGCGGCAGGTGGATGGCTCCTATTGCCCCACGGCAGCGCGACGCGTGTATGACGAGCGCCGGACGCGATGCCGCCGCCGCCGCAGGCTGGTCGAGGGCAGTTCGCTTCATCGCTTTGTTCACGACCATCTCGTGCATCGGCGCTGGTCTCCGGAGCAGATCGCGCAGAGACTGCGGCACATGAAACCCGATGACCCCTCGGCCCGTGTGAGCCACGAGACCATCTACGCCGCGATCTACGCCCAGCCACGCGGCGGGTTGAAGGCGGCGATGGTCGAAGCCCTGCGGCAGGCAAAGCCCGCGCGTGGTCGCCGACGCACGACGCTGGCGGGCAGCGCCATGGTCCCGGAATCGCTGCGTATTATCAACCGCCCCGAAGAGATCGAGGCGCGCCAAGTGCCGGGCCACTGGGAGGGTGATCTCATCAAGGGCGCCTTCAACCGCTCGTCGGTGGGCACGCTGGTCGAGCGCAAGACCCGCTTCGTTATTCTCTGCAAAATGAAGGGCAACGGTGCCGACGCCGTTCTCGGCAGCTTCTCCCGCCAGATGAAACGACTGCCCGCCGCACTGCGCAAGAGCATGACCTACGACCGAGGATCCGAGATGGCCTGCCACCCCGAACTGGCGCGACGGCTTAAGATCGACATCTGGTTCTGCGATCCGCATGCGCCCTGGCAGCGCGGCTCGAACGAAAACACCAACGGCCTCTTGCGCCAGTTCATGCCGAAGGGCACCGACCTGGGCGACGCCACTCAGACCTGGCTCAACGACGTCGCCGCCCTGATGAACAACCGCCCGAGAAAAACCCTCGGCTGGAGAACCCCCGCCGAAGCCATGGCCGACGAAATCGCGGCCTTCAGATCAACCGTTGCGCTTGAAACTGGAATCTAAGCACTGAGGAGTACCAGATGAGTCATGTAGTCGACATCGTTTTTTGTATTGACTGCACCGGCAGCATGAGCCCAGTCCTCGATGCTTCTAAGGCTCTGGCTCTGGGGTTTCATGATGAGCTTAAGCGAGATCTTGAGGAGCAACAGAAGACCGTTGATCAGCTTAGGGGGAAGGTTATAGCCTTCCGAGATTATTACGTTGATGGTGCGGATAGTATGTCAGAGTCACGCTTTTTCGCACTGCCAGACGATGCTTCTGACTATGCAGCATTCGTGAGCGGCTTAAAGGCATCTGGAGGTGGGGACGAGCCTGAGAGCGGGCTAGAGGCATTCGGATTGGCGATGAAAAGCGATTGGAATACCGTAGATGGACGAAAGCGACAAGTCATTTGCATACTGACAGATGCTAGCGCGCATCCACTTGAGAAGGCAGGAAGCGACGCACCCTCTCACTACCCGAGTGATTTGCCAAAGACATTCGACGCTTTGGCCGATAAGTGGGAAGGTGAAATGGACGAGAAGGCGCGACGGTTGGTGATCTTTGCGCCTGAAGCCTATCCGTGGAATAAAATCTGCCCCGATCAAGGTGGCTTTAGTGACGCTATTCACTACCCTTCCAGCGGTGGTGCAGGGCTATCGGATGTGGACTACAAGCAAATCATTAATCTAATCGCCAATAGCATCTAAGCCATGCTGCCATCTTCGATTTGGCTCGAAAAAAGACCTGGCCATGGCGAGGACGCCCAGCCTTTAAAAGTCTTGAATGAGAATTTCGGCACCGTGCTAGCAGTTTTTGATGGACTGGGTGGTGCAGGTGCGGCAAGAATTGAACAACCAGGCGAAGAAGCAACTTCCGAGGCACGGCTCGCAGCGCTGTATTTGAGAGAGCTAACCAAAGATTACTTTTGCAATTTGCAGTCGAGCAATGACCTCAGCCACATCAACGTCAGCTTATCGGAATTCCTCAGAAAGCGTCTGAAATCATACAGCTCAACCCTGCCCAGAGTAGAATCCAAACTCAAGTCATCGCTATCAAAATATCTGCCTTCAACTGGATGCATTCTTATACACAATACGGTGGAAGCAGAACCTGTTCTGAACGCTCTATGGGCTGGTGACTCAAGAGCCTACAGAGTCCGCATAGATGGCGCTCTAGAGTGTCTGACACCTGATCATGTCAAACATAGATCGCATCAATCCAAGCTAGACTATTTTGTCAGTAATGGCGATGCCACTATGACAAATTGCATCTCGGCAAGCCATGACTTTGAGCTAGATCGGACAGAGGGCCACTTCTTGGCGAAGGATACAATCGTCGCCTTTGTCTGCTCAGATGGTGCTTTTGGCGCATTCAAAGATCATCTCAGGTTTGAACTAGCAGTATTGAAAACATTGATTGGATCGACGCCTGGAGAGGAGTTCGAGCAATACATAAGCGAACACCGGTCTGACGATGTTTCTTTCCAGGCGATTTTTATTCAGGACCCAGAGCAATACAGAGAAGCCATCGAGAAAAGACTGGGGCTTCTGGAGCGTGCTATTGACGGAGATAAAGACCCAGTTGCATTCTTCTCTGTAGTAAGTGAAACGTTCCCTTTCGTTCTGGGTTCCATTGAGCATAGCCTCCGAAGTGAAAACTCTCCATCGCTTGCCGACGTAAAAAAAAAGGAGAGCGGCATGAAAATTTCGCTCCCATCGATACTTATTGGCGCGAGTCTTGGGTTGGGAGCATCAGCAATCGCTCTTTTGACGCTGACAAATCTAGCAACCAGAAATCAGATGTCGCCACTGGAACAGCTATTGCAAACGACGATGGCTCAAACAGTCGCAGTGATTTCGGCCCAAGAGGCCCCGAGGCTAGGATTGGCGACCAGCGCGCTGGCGCAGGCGGAGGACGCCCTGGCCTCGGCGAGCACCGACATGGAAGCGAGGCAGCTGGAGCGGGATCAGCTTCTGCAAGACCAGGAACAGGCGACCAGCGCGCTGGCGCAGGCGGAGGACGCCCTGGCCTCGGCGACAAGCGGCGCGTACACAGCCCAGCAGACCCTGGATCAACGGCAGCTGGAGCAGGAAAGAATTCTAGAACAAATTCTCATCCAGATTCAGGCAGCACAGACACTAACAGAACAAGCTCTTCGGGAAGAGTAGATACAAGACGCTTTGTATGTTCCGATGAAATTCCCGGACTAATAAAAGAAGTTGTAGAAGAAGTCTATATCTCAGCCTTCGTGCGCCATCCCGAAGGAAATCTTCGCGATGATATGAAGCTTGAAGATATCGAAAGAATGATCTTCAAAAGCCTGTTGCTGAAGCCAGGGGAGTTGCGCCGCGCTCATAGTAT
>PXBU01000032.1 GCA_003566795.1 Puniceicoccaceae bacterium
CGCCAGCGCCGCGAGTGGCGCTACGATGCTGCAGTCGACGTGACTGGCCAGCGAGGCAACGTGGACAAGTTCCGCGTGGGCACCCGGCTGGATGCCCGACTGGTGAGCCCCAACGACACCCTCGCCTTCTTCTTACAATATGAACAAGCCGAGGAGGATAAAAGGAAATCGGAAGACCGCCTCGCCGGCGGGGCTTCCTACGAGTCCTTCTTTACTCGAATCTTTGGCTGGTATGCCCGCACCGAACTCGAGACCGACCGGATTGATAACGTCAAATTCCGCTCCACTTCAGCGGCCGGTCTCTCCTATCGCCTGATTAATACCGATAAACAGCGCCTCGTCGCCCGGTCCGGTATGGGTTACCGCTACACTGCCTTTACCAATAACAGAGACGACGAATCCAGCCCCGCAGTCGACTTTGGCCTGTCGCATAACTATGAGTTCCGCGACTGGTTCGTAATGAAGAATGACCTCACCTACGTTCCGGCGCTCGATGATTTCAATGACTATCGTATCGTCCAGGACAGCGGTATCGAAATCCCCATCGGCAGCAGTGAAAACTGGAAGCTACGCTTCGGCCTGACGAACGAATACGACAGCAAAACCGCTACGGACGAGAGACTCGAGACTCGTTACTACACCCGGATGATCTACTCCTGGAGGTAATCATTACCTGTCCCGGAATATGATCCAGTCGGGACCCGCCGACTCAAACATATCCGCCCAGGGCTGGATGGCCTCCAGCGTGTCCGGCACCGCATCGATCCCGGTGTGCAGGACACCGATGACGGCGATCCTCTCCCTGCGATTAAACATCCGCATGCGTAGATCCAGCTCATCCAGCATCGGCTTGAGTGCGGTCACATCCACGCCATCAACCAGCACAATCTTGATTTGATCGGCGGTCATGTAAGAGAGCTCCCCGGTCGCGATATTTTCCACTACCCGCACGTGTGGGTAGCGGTCATCAAATTTCAGTAGCCAAATCCGCTCGTGAGGGTCGGACCCATCCGGCAGTAGCCCGTAGTCGAGCATTAGGCCTTGCTGGATAGAATCCGGCACCCGCTCCGGCAAGGGCTCGGCACCGGCCTCCAACATGGCTGCATTGTGCTGCACCCAGGGGTCCGCCCGGGCCTCCTCGCGCGCAGCCCGCCGGTTCATAATTAAAGAAACCAGCATCAGCCCCAGCAGGAAGCCCAAAAAATAAACCAGGATACGGTTGCCACTGCTCATCCCAGCTCCCCGCTTTCCGGATGCTTTGCCAAATACTCCTTACGCGCCCGCATCACACAGAGCACGATGGCAAACCCACCGGCCCAAACGCCGCCATACCGGAAGCCATTCATAAACCCGAAAGCCGCCAGATAACCATAATCTGGATCATCCACAAACAGCGGCCCGAGCACAACATGCGTGACCACCCCCAGCACCGCACCGATGAAACAAATCACCGCTACGAAATAGAGCCAAGTCAAGATCCAGCGTAAAACTTGCTTAAGAATATGGAGCATTAATTCCAAGGTGAGAAGCATTCCGCCAATTGGCAAGAAAAGCAGCTGACCAGATGCCAAAGATTCTTAACTTACCGCCATTCATGCTTCGGGTAGCGACCCGCCAGATCTTTGCGGACGTGATGATAGGCGCCTCCCCAAAAGCCGTCGAGGTCGTCGGTCACATGGGCGGGGCGGCCATTGGGCGCCAGCAGCTCGATGACGAGCGGCACTTTGCCGTTGGCAATGCGGAGCGACTCACCCTTGACGTCGTAAAAGTCCTGCAGCTTCGAGGCGAGAAATGCGCGGCCATCGGCCTCGTAACGGATCCGCGCGGGGCGCTTGCGCCGGGGCAGCTCAAGCTCGACCGGCGCGTAAGCGTCTATATAGTATTGCTGCTCGGGGCGGATCCACTCCTGCACCACCGACAAGACCGGCCGATCCTTGATCTGCTTATAGCTGGTCGCACCGTAGCAGATTTGCTCGGCCAACAGCTGGCGGGCCTCGGCGTCAATCACTGCAATTTCCGTCTCCGGGCAGTGCTGCGCCACAAAGTTCACGCGTTGTATCCAATTTTCAACCACAGAATCCCACTGCTTTAAGTTCAGCCTGCCAGCAATCACCTCGCTGGCCAATAACTCCGCCGCGAGAGCCGGATCGGGTTCCGCGTTGGCTTTCTCCTCCAGCACCAGGCCACGAAAGCACTGCTGCGCACGGCAAACAACCCGCCGCAATGAAGCATCGTATTCCGTGACGAATTCCTCGCTCAACTCATCCGGAAAATACTCGCTCAACCAGTCGCGTTCCACCGCGGTAGCCACCCCCAGCAGCACCCCAACCTCACCGCGCAACTCGCGTTCCTCCATCTCAGCAGCCACAAACAACGGGCTATCCACCAGGCTCTCCCGACGCAGTTCTCCACTGCGCCCATGCACCATCTGGCAACGGCGGGTGCCCGCATCCTTGCGCAGGCACAGGTGGTCAGCAAATGCCACAAACAAACAACGCCGAATGGCTTGCTCGAGCCCCTCAGAAGTCTCCCCGGCTTCCAACCCATGGCGTTCCGCCAGCTTCAAAATCTGCCGGGCACTCTCCCCGGCCTGCCGTGCGGCGACACCGTGGATACCGAGTTCGGCACAGGCGTTGGCATTGAAGCGCGCCGCCCGCGCGAATTCGAAGGCCCGCAGCTGCACAAAAAAATCCGATTGCGCATCGACCTGGTCTTCAATCCGGCGGATCTGCTCCCGCCGTACGCGATTATCACGGCTGGCGCGATAGAAGGGCCGCCCCTGGCTGATACCGGCGATCAACGCAGCTGCCGGCAACACCCCCAGACGGTCGGCCTCAATCAACATCCGGGCGTAGCGCGGGTGCAGCGGGAAGGCCGCCATCTTGCGGCCCAACGGAGTGATCGGCCCCGCTGGGACGTCATCGGGCGACGCTTGCTCCAATCCTTCTGCTGGGGGGGCCTCAAGGGCACCCAAATCGAAGAGCAAACGAATCGCCCGCATCAGCGCAGATGACTCAGGCACCTCAAACCATTTCAACCCCCGGGTAAGCTGCGCCCGTTCTTCATCCTGCCCATCAGGGGTAGCGAGCGAGATCCCGGCCGCCGCCAGTATCAGCAGCGACTCCGAGAGATCCACCCGCTTCACTTCCGGAGTCTCGTGAGTGGGACGGGCCACATGCTCTGCCTCGCTCCAGAGGCGGATGCACTGCCCCGGCCCGGTGCGTCCTGCCCGGCCCATGCGTTGCGCCGCCGAGCTCTGGCTGATACTTTCCACCAGGATGGAATTGACCCCACGCCGCGCATCGTAGCGAGCGATCCGGGCCAGCCCCCCATCAATCACCAGCCGCACGCCCTCGATGGTGATGGAGGTCTCCGCCACGTTGGTCGAAACGATGACTTTGCGCCCGCCACCGCTGCGAACAGCCCGGTCCTGCGCCTCCGGCGGCAGCTCCCCATGCAGTGGCAGCACCTCCACGCCCCTCGCTTCCGGTAATTTTTCAATGCACTCGATCGTTTTGCGGATTTCGTAGCCACCCGGCATAAAGATGAGCGCATCACCCTTTAGCCCCGCCCGCGCACAGTCACGATAGGCCCTCGCCGCACGCTCCCAGACCGGTGAGGCCTCCCGCCCCAGCGCCGAACCGGCATAGCTCACTGTGACCGGGTGCAGCCTACCTCCGGCTTCGACCCGTGCGCAGGGCTGCAAATAATTCTCCAGCTGCTCCAGCTCCAGCGTGGCCGACATCACCACCAGCTTCAGCTCCGGGCGCCGCTCGCTCACCGTCTGCAAGGCGCAAGCCAGACTCAAGTCACTCGTGAGATGGCGCTCATGAAACTCATCGAAGACCACCGCAGCCACACCTCTCAGCGAGGGATCTTCGAGGATCTGCCGCAATAGAATCGCCTCGGTGACAAAACGAATACGGGTCCGGGCACTCACCCGGTTCTCAAAGCGGATCTGATAGCCCACCTCCTCGCCCAGTGCCACGCCGCGCTCTTCGGCCACCCGGGTAGCCAACATGCGAGCGGCGAGTCGGCGTGGCTGTAGCACGACAACCTGCCCCTCAAGCCCGGCCTGATCGATGAGCAGCTGCGGCACCTGCGTTGACTTCCCCGAACCCGTCGGCGCACTTAAGACCACCCGGCCAAAGGTCTGCACGCCACGGATGATCGAATCCGCAACCTCATAGATCGGCAACTTCTTGGAGTCGGGCATGGCGCAGCGTTATTTCTCTGAGCTTTCTTTTCACTGCGGGCTGGGCGACCGCAAACGGCTATTGCCTGACAGGAGTGGCGACCAATCGCAATCGAGCGAGCCTCCCGCCAGACTAATGGCTCAGTTCGCTCAGACGCAGCTCATGGGTCCAGACGGACTCGTCATCGATGTTACGGATCTCCATAGTGATCGTCGGGTCGGCCCGGTTGGTATCGAATTCAAGCACGCCGAAATTGTTCTTCTCGTTGTAGCCGAACAGAAAGCCGGAGCCCTCAACCAGCGGGTGGGTATGGTAGTTCGTCGCCATCGCGCTCATGAAGTCGTAGAGGCTGTAGCCATTCTCGCGGTCGATACGGTGGACATCCGCCCGGTGGCGGTCACCGGAGATCAGTAACACACCGTTGATTTCATTTTCGGCCAGATGATCAAAAATCGCCTGCCGCTCGGCGGGGAAGCCCTCCCACTTATCGTATTTTTGTCTACCTCTGGGTGCGACGCCGTCAGCCCAGGGGACAGGCGACGCGATGACCCTGAAGGTGGCACGGGACTCGAGTAAAGTTTCCTTAAGCCAGGCAAGTTGCACCGGCCCCAGCATCACGGGGTTTTCCGATTGCGGCGGATGGTTACGCGGGAACCGGCCATTCGCCTCGCGGTAGTAGCGCCCGTCTAGCATGATGAAGTGGACGTCGCCGATGTAGAAATCGAACCACACACCGGGCTGTTCGTCGCCTCCCCCGTAGGCGGGGTTGTTCCAGTTTTGGCGGAACACATTGAAGACTTCGCG
>PXBU01000245.1 GCA_003566795.1 Puniceicoccaceae bacterium
GCTCTCATTACTTAAAGAGGGAGACACTTCATCGCTGGTGCTTTATTCCAGACTACTTGTCAGCCCCCCCGAGAGGATCGGGCTTTTAATGGAAGAGGGAACTCCCATCAACGAGCGTTCCTGGCTAGCGGGACACAAAACGCACAACTATCTGGAAAATCTTCTGGTTCTTGAGGCGGCCCGGAAAGAGGGATGCTTTGACGGCTTGCGTCTCAACTTAAGGGGAAAAGTGGCCGAGGGAGCGGTATCCAACGTCTTTTTCTACCGCGATGGATGCCTGCATACCCCCAGTTTGAAATGTGGAGCACTCCCGGGCGTGGTACGCGGAGCTCTCGTCGAAGCTCTGCCGGTGCAGCAAGGACTCTACAGCAAAGCGGATATCCTGTCGGCTGAAGCAGTATTTTTGACGAATTCATTGAACGGACTGCTGCCAGTGGACTGGTTGCTGGCAGCAGGTCGTAAATCCCAGCTTCAAAGTCGGGGCCATGCCTGCTTCGAACAGGCGCAAACTTGGCTCGATGAGCACGTAAAAGCTTCTGCGATTGTCTTTTAGTTAAAAAAACACTTTACAGGCCTCCGGTTTTCTGGCTCCTTCCAAGTTTTTCCAAAAATTCCACCAACAAATTTTACATGGGTAACCTCAAGAAAAAGCGTCGTCTGAAGATGAACAAGCACAAGCGTCGTAAGCGCTTAAAGTCGAATCGTCACAAGAAGCGCACTTGGTAGTGCTGCTGATCGGCAGTTGTTTGGACTATTTTATGCAACGGCTCTCCTTGATTGGAGAGCCGTTTTTATTTTCGTGGAGTAAGTCGGCGGGTTAGCGACGGAGGTCAATCGACTCAGTTACTCTCTTAAAAAATTGTAAATATTTTTTAATTAGCTGTTTAGGCCGCAGTTATAGGTTTTTTTTCTTGCCGCATGAATAATTTGGGCTGATTTTGGGGCCTCTCTAACAACTGTGTGGCTCTCCTCCATCGACTCGTGCATCATCTTTCTGCGAACACCCCGTTTACGCGGCGATTCCAGACGCTCTAACTATGTTGAAACCTAAGACGAAAGGTCTCTTTGTTGACGTCTCCGAATACTCCATCCTGGCTGCGAGGACTTCCGGATACCGGCTACCGATGGTGGTCGAGGAAATCGCGGAGTTTCCTTTGAAAGCGGAGCACGATCCCAGTGAGGTTCAGGAATTTTTCCAGGGCTTGGTGGATTTCCGGGGTGCAAACTATTTGGTTTCACGCTGTGGAGTCTATCCAGAGGGGCGATTTGTGAAATATTACGAGGCCGAATCCGCCAGCAAAGTCCGCGATGAAGCGTTCCTGGCAAAGGTTTTAGCGACGGAGTTCAGTGTTGATCTCAAAACGAACGATGTGGCGATGCTGGGTGCGCGGGATGGCTCTGATTTAGACCCCCAAAAGGCCAGCACCCGCGAGATTGTGTTTTGTGGTGCGCCGAGGGCATCCTTTCGGGCTGAGCAAGATCGTTTGCTCGGCTATGGGATTTATCCAGAACGCTTGGAATTGTCGACCATCTCCACCCTCGGGGGAGTCAGTGATTATGCCCGCTTCAATAGCATAAATTCCCCAATTTTGTGTTTTGAGCTCACTGCCCAATGCGCCAACATTTTTATTCTGACGCGGGGACAAGTCGAAGTATCCCGTTCGGTTCCTTTCGGAATGGATAGTATTTACCCCCTACTTCAGCGTGAGCTCGGCTTAAAAGATGAGGATTCCGCCCGGAAGCTATTTTTCTCCAATACATTCGATTTTGCTGAAATCGGTCCCAAGCTTTTACTCCGGATTATCAAGGAATTACAGTCCACTTCCGGCTTCTATGAGGTGCAAACGGGGCAGTCGATTAGCCACGTGTTCTTAAGTGTGTTGCCGAAGAATTTAAGTTGGGTGTCCAAGACCGTGGCAGATACCTTGGCATTAGAGATTCTACAGCCATCACTGGAGGGGTGGCTGGAAAGTTTGAACATAAAATTAGGCGACGGCGTCGAAGTGGTGAGCCTGGGGGGGCGCTGGATGGGCCTGTTCAGTCTAATGGGTGAATTTCACTTGAGAGAGGAAGTGGTTGAATGAGTCGGTCTAGAAAAAACATTCAGCCGAACTGGCGCCCCAACTTCGTCACGGTTGCTGACTTGCCTGATATTAAGGTGATCCGCACGGGCTTCGTCATTAACTTCTTCTCCTTGGTGCTTATGCTCTTAGTAGGCTTCGCTGTTTTGCAACGTGAATACCGGGTGCATGTATTGAATCAAACAATTGCAGACATTGAGCAACGGATTCGCGTGGCTGATGCGGATGATGCCAGGGATCTGAGTCTTAGTGGAGAGTTCCGCAACGCAGCGGCACATATTGTTGAAGTTGAGAAGTTTTACGCCCAGCCCTTTTTCGTGCAGGATTTTCTGATTGAGCTTACCCAGATGCGTCCAGAGCAGCTAATCTTTCAACAGCTCTCGCTGGTAGAGTCTTTTCGCAAAGAGGGGTCCGAGCAAACCATCACCTACCGTATCAACATCGCGGGAGACGTTCGTTCGCTTACGGTATTGGACCAATTTAAGGGCGAGCTATCCAATTGGCATCTACTCAACCGCGATCGTTATGCGCTACGCATCGACGAATCGCTGGAAGGCCGCGATCCGAATACCGGAATTTTCCCCTATATTTTGCAAATCACTCTGGAGCCGGTGCAGGGCACGTCCTCGGGCGATGCTTAGGAAACAGCCATATGAATACCACTGCCATTATAGAGAAACTCAAACAGTATCCTGTTGCATGCGGCAGCGGCTTGATACTCGTGGTTTTATTGCTGCTGGTGGTTCTGCGGGGTGGCCTGGCTGCGGAACTCACGATGAAAGAAGCCGAGCTGAATTCCAGAATCAGGACGATTGAGGAAAATATCAAAAATGCGAGTAACCTCGGGGAGGATGTCGCAGCGCTTAACGCCCTGATCGAGGATATTGATTCCCGGCTCTTCAATCGGCAAGAGCGCGCGATCAATATAAATTTTTTTTATGGGCTTGAAGACAAAGCAGGCGTGGTGATTTCCGGCATTTCCCAGTTGCCCCAGCCTGATCCGATCTATGCCGATGGGGGTGTCCGTAAACTGGATCTTCATTCGACCTTGGTCTACACGATTAATTTAAGGGGTTCGTATACAAGCGTCCTCCGGCTACTGCACGAGTTGGAACGGGCTGATCCCCTGATGCGGGTGGCGGATTTTCAAATTTCCAGTGAAAGCAGCGAAGTCGGGGGAGCCAATATTGAGGCGCGCCTGCGAGTGCTGGTGTTAGCGAGAAAGGAATAAAGCGGAGGTAGTATGAAATTCTCATATTTTGGTATATATATCGGTGCGCTGCTGTTTGCGCTGCCGTCTACTTCGCTCCACGCGTTTGAGCCGACGATTAACTTGGCGGGTCGTAGAGATCTTGTGCTGAGTGTTGAGAATCGCCAAACTGTATTGGAAGTCGGTAGTGCCTTCCTCGCACCCAGAGGCAGGGAAACTCTGGCCCTGATTGATGGCTTGAAAGACCCCTTCTCGTTCCAAGCTCGCAAGCAACTGGCACCATTCGCCCCGGACCAGGAGGAGGCGGAGGAGGCTACCCCTGAGCGTATTCAATACGAAGATGCCGAAGTGCTCCGGTTATCTGCAGCGAGTTTTGCCAAAAGAGTCAGGGGCTCAATTATTCGTGGCGACACCACCTTTCTGCAGTTGGAAGGCGGGGTTTTGTTGCGGCCCGGTACTAGCTTTCCCGTCCGCTTGCCCGAGGCGGCGGATCAGTCCTTCACCCTCACCATTTCTGAGATTACGCCGCAAGGCTATACGCTCCAGCTCGGCGAAGCGACCAAGCAAGTTAAATTTAATAACAGATCCCAATCCCATTCAATCCGCTTCACCCAGCCATAACCCAGAGCTGAACCCGCCTCCAGAGTATTGGAAAGATAACGCCCTATGAAAAATCGCATACTGTCACTCTTGTTACTGTCTACCTCGCATTTGCTGTGGGGGCAGATAGAGGTTCAGAATATTGATGACGTCGACCTGTCTGATGTTGTGATCATCGAGAGTGCCGAGCCAGCAGCATCGCCTGCGAATGAAGAGCCGCCGACTCAACCAGAGCTGGAGATTCCCGCAGCTGACATTCCGGGGGCAAGTGTTGACATTGCGGTGCCTACGATCCCGCCAGAGCGTGGTGCGCAATCGGGGGAACTGGAGGTCGTGCTGGAGATCCCCGGGCCAGAGGTTTCCTCGAGTAGTGAGGCGAGCATGGTGAGTGAGGAAACCATATCCGTGGATTTTCCCGACGAAGATGTCCGCACCATTCTACGCAGCGTCGCCGACCTGTTCGACTTGAATTTGGTGATTCCCGATACGCTCCAAGGGCGTACTTCACTCAAGCTCCGAAATGTTGAGTGGAGCCAAGTGTTCGAAGTGGTGCTGGAACCGTTCGGGTTTACCTATATTGAGGATCGTAATATTATCTTAATTAGAAGTATTGCGGATTTAACCACTGAGCCGGTGGATACCCGCGTCTTCATTGTTAACTTTGCCCGCGCAGCTGAGCTGCAGTCCTCGATTGCCCCATTAGTGGATACGACGGTAGGCGGGCAAATTCAAGTCGATGTGCGCAGCAATGCCCTCGTTATCACCGAGCGCCCGTCACGCATGAATAAAATCCAGGATATTATTGATCGCCTCGACCGACCGACGGCCCAGGTCATGATCGAGACGAAGTTTATCGAGGTGACCAATAACGATATAAGGGATATTGGAGTTGATTGGGCCTCCTTGAGCGGCTACGAAGCCTCCGCCGGGCCTTTCCAGCGAGATTGGACACGATCTCGTGAGTCGGATAGAGTCCGGTCCACCGCATCCGGTAGATCCGCGCAGACAACCACCGATACCAGTAGTGGTTCGATTAACGGCAACACGGGCGCGGTCCCCAGAACGGTGACGACCAACGAGAATCTCGGCTCAACTTTCGA
>PXBU01000202.1 GCA_003566795.1 Puniceicoccaceae bacterium
ACAATGCCCCCGGAAACGACCAGCGCCACCGCGCAATAGACGAGTCTATTTCGTCCCACTTTCATGCCGTAGAAGTTACAGGCTCTGCCCATAACGGGCAAGCATCGATTCGAAAGTATCCAGCCAACGGACTGGATGTGGGTGTGGGATGCGTAGCTTGTAGCGAGAGGGTTTATCCCTCGATTTAGCCAATTCGCTTGATTTAAATTTGATGATTCCTGGCATAAAGCCAGTCGCTACAAAAATGAAATAAAACTTATTTGATCCTCCGTCTAGTCCGCTAGCGGGCGGCTATCCTTCAAGACTGCGGAGTTCGACTTTTGGCTCGCCGGATTCGATCATCCTGATGTTGGCCCGGGCTTTCTCAAGCCCTCTCCGGAGCCCTTCGTTACTTTCGATTTCGGGATGGTTGGCGAGGTCTTGCTCCAGCTGGCGGAGTTGTGGCAGCACAGGCGCAGCGGAGGCACCGTATTTGGCCAGTGCGCTCATACATTCCCGGACACGTCGGTGCTTGTTCCAACGGTCGATATCAACGAATGCGAAGCAAAGTTCCATGCCCTCGCGAATACCGTGGTCGGCGAGAAGATGGAGGCCTTTCAGACGAACGCCGTCGGCAAACATGATGCCGCTGGGTGCTGGATTGGCGACAGCATCGTAGATAGCGGGCAGGAGCAGTCTGATTTGCTCATAGCTTAGGAGCGGGTAGATGTCTCCCACCGCACTGCGGGCGCGACCATCCTGGTTTTGTAGTGCGGCGGTGATCGCTTCGTATAAGAGTGTCGGTTCTACTTCATGCAGGGAGTTCGTGTTTTTGAGCAGCCTGCCGAATACCGCAGTCGCGATGAAGCGTTGCTCCATCCCGCGGGGGTCATCCTCCCCCGGTTGGCGGGCAATCATTTTTAACAGATCCGGAGCTGCCACCATGGCGGGCTCTCCAATCGCAACGAGTGCTTCGGCGGCTTTGACACGCAGCCAGTAATCTTCAGCTTGGAGTGCCTGGCGCAGGGGTTCGATGGCGGGTGCGGCTCTGCCGCGCAAGCGCACCAGCATCTGGCAGGCCCCCAAACGTGGTTCGAGCTCACTGGCGTCCAATAGTTTGATGATTTGATCCATTGGCGGGTTGTCGCGGCGTGCCAAGGCTGCGCCGGCACGTTCGCGGACAATCGGCGACCAACTGGCGAGGCGGGTCAGAAGCTCCTCGTCCGTCAGCCCGTCATAAAAGCTGGTTTGATCGAGTTGCGACCAGCCGCGTCCGTCATCGATAATAGCGGCGGCCTCGCTGGCATCCAGCTGCGGCACGATCGATGGTTGGCGGCCAGTGATGAGGAGTTTTTGCTGCGGCATGGCGTAGGCGATGAGGTAGGCACCCGTGGCATCCCAGTCGCGCGTGCTGTCGGGTCTTTTGCGTGGTGGGGGCTGGTGGTTGTAGCTGTGATCCCAGCGCCGGGCGAGATCGTATTTCCAAGTGCCGAATTCCGCCATCCAGGCACCAGTGGCCTCCGGGCCGGAGAGGGCGACGCCGGGCATCGCCCAGGTCATGTTCCAGAAATTACCGGTATGGCCGACATCGCGCTCGTTGTTGTGTGCGGCGAGGGTCATGCGAGAGAAGAACTTTGCCCCTTCTTTATCTTCCTCCAGGTTGAACAGCACGGCGGCCATGGCGCATTTACCGTTGTCTTCGTGGCCATTCATCCATGGGGCGTGGTCGCCATAGGGGATTGAGCCTTTGCCGATGTAGAAGCGCATCAATTTCAGGCCCCGCTCAATCGCGAGCTCAAGCTTCGGATCGGTGACGCCGGCGATGCGTGCCATCACCATGCTGCTGATGAGCGGGAGGCCGGGGGCGTTCATCATCCCATAACCGACCAGGCGTCCGTCGGGCCCGGCGAATCGGTGACCCCATGAGCCGACGATGCTCTGGCCTTCCGCGGCTTCCAGCGCGAGACGGCGCAGGCCGGGCAGCACCGAGTCGTCACCGGTGATCATATGATACTCAGCCAGAAACATAACGACGTAGCCGTAATACCAGGTGGCCATCGCATCGGCTGAATAGTTGCTGGCCCATGCGGCTTCCTTTTCCAGCAGGGGGAGATAGTCGGGGTTACCGCTGGCAAGCAGGGCAAGCGCATTGAGCGAGCGGCTGATCGCATTCGTTCTATAATTCGGCTTGGCGATGCGCTTGGCGAGTGCCTCACAGCCCAGTTCGAGAATGCGGGCGGATTTCGGGCAGTCGAAGGGGGCGGTGGCACTGTAAGTGCCGAGCACCTGCAGCTTTAATTCGACCTCCTCGCTGGTGCCATCGCGCCAGCGGGTGAGCTGGAGGCGGCCCGCGCCTGCCTCGGATTCGGCATGGGTGAGGGCATTGCCCAGTTCGACGCGCGGGTCATGGGAAAATGGCTCGCCACCGACGCCGAGGATCACGTCGCCCACTTGAAACACACCATCGGCGGGCGATCCGGCATCGATCCGGGTGATGGCCACCTGGCGGGCCTCCGTGGTGGAGAGGCGGTTATTATACATCCAGCCGCGCAGCCCGGTCGCGCCGAGCGTCAGATCAAAGTCCGAGCCTTCGGGGATGGATTCGCCGCGGGTGAGGTCGGGGTGGGGCATGGCATGCCTGCCCTGAGCGGCGAGGTCGACCGGAGTCAGGATCACTGCGGTGAGGAGTAGTAAGAGCGTCGAGTGGAGGGGGTGTTTTGTCTGCATGAGTCGATGTTTGAGGGGGGGGAGTTCTCGGGTGAAAGCGTATAAATGATTCCCTAGAAGCGCATGCTGTAGTAAATTGTTGCGAAATTCAAGGCATTCAGGATTCTAAATTCAGGGAACTTCTGCAAGCTATTTGGAGTGCCGGAGTCGGCTCAAAATCCGTTTTTCAGCAATCCCTTTAATTGGCAAAGTTGCCGGTTTTCAGAAATCGGACAACGTCCCGGATCACGCTTTTCTTACGCATGATGAAGGGATGGGTGGCGTGGACGACTTTGTAGGCCGTCATGCCTTCGACGCGGGCGCTTTCGACCGAGACTTTGCCGTCGTCGGGGCCGGGGATCATGCGTGAATTAATCCAGTTGATACTGCGGTCGCCGGTGAGGATGCCGCACTCGAATCCGACCGGGCCGAGTTGGTTGACGAAGCTGTCGGGATGTGTGCCGAGCTGCCGGCCAGCCGGGCCGTTGACGGCGTTAAAGATCCAGCTGTGGCCGATCCGGTCGACGACCTCGCTGCCTTGGTTGGGCGGGCTGAGCATGACGACGCGCCCCAGGTCGGGAAGCGGGGCGGTCGCCTGGATCTGCCGCACGAGGATGCCGCCCATCGAGTGGGTGACGACGTGTATGGGGGCCGCGCCTTTGGTTGCTTCGAGAATGCGGCCGCGGACATCCTCCGCGAGTGTTTCGATGCGCTGGTGTCGTGAGTCGTAGCCGAGGTTGACGACCCGGTAGCCGTGGGCCTCCAGCGCACGGGCCATCGGGCGCATGGACTGTGCGGTGCGGGCGAGTCCGTGCAGTAGGACGACGGTTTCGCGGGCTGGGAGCTGGGCGGTCATGATTAAAAAACGAGGAGGCGTGGGCGGCTGCGGAGCAGGGGCATCAGGATTCGAGCAATTGCTTGTTGTGGCGATACCAGTCGCTTTGAAAAATCTCGTCCGGGTCGTAGTGCCTATATACGGAGGAATTGATTCAGGAATTCGTTCACTAAAGTTTCGGGGGGATCTTGCTGGCCGACGTTGAGCTTGCTGCTGTCTTGCAAGAGGCAGATGCCGTGGAGGGTGGACCAGAGGACCTTGGCCTTGCGGCGGGCGGTGTCCGGGTCGGCGGAGAGTGGCTCGGTCGCTTCGAGCACTTGATCGAATATCCCGTGGATGGCCTCGCGGTAGGCTTCCGAATGATAATCGAGTGGGCTGGCGAAAAGAAGCGACCAGAGGTGCGGGGACTCTTGATGGAAATCCAGGTAGGCCCGGGCGATGCCGCGCAGCTGGGCGGAGGTGCTGGTTTCGCGACGCATCACCTCCCGGATTGTCCGGGCGAAGGTCTCCATGCTCCGGATGTTGATGGCGGCGATCAGGCCATCGATGCTTTCGAACAGATTATAGAGCGTGCCCGGGGTGTAGCCGATGGCTCTGGCCACGTTGCGGGCGGTCAGAGCGGCGGGGCCTTTTTCGATGACAAGCGTTCGCCCTGCATCGATGGCAAGTTCGGTGAGTTCTTCGCGGCTGTGGTCTTTTCGGCGTCCCATGGTGTGATCTTTTATTTTGAACATTGTTAAAAATAAATATTGAACAATGTTCAAATACTATTTTTAACTTTTTGCATGATCGAACTATTTGGACTGCTTCTGTTGTTGGGTTTGATAGCGGCGCTGATACTGCCCTGGGTGAACATGGCGCGAATTGGAGGTGTGCGAGGAGAACTGGAGCGGCTGCGCCGGGAATTGCGGGAGCTGCAGGATCGCAAGGATGCGGCCCCCTCCGAAAAGGCGCCGCCGGTTGTGCCCAGCAGGTCGGCCACAGCCTCAAAGCCAGCCGCCGAGGTAACTCGGGAAAGCCGCGAACCCGGGAGTGGGGAGATTCCGCCAGTGCTGAGCGGGGCGGAGAGGCCAGGGGCAAGGGTGGCATCGACGGCTGGGGCCACTCAAAAGGCTGGCGCATCGGAAGCGACGCCGCCCCCGCCGCTCAAGGCGAAACCGCAGGCAGTCCGGCAACTGGCGGTGAAGAAGGCCGCAGTGACTGAAGCGGAAAAAGAGGCGGAGCCGCAGGACTGGTTCAGTAAAAGTGCGATTTGGGTGGGGAGCATCGCGCTGTTGATGGCGGGCTTTTACATGATCAAATACTCGATGGAATCGGGGTTGCTGACGCCTGCGGTCAGAGTTTGGCTGACGACCGGCTTTGGTGCCTTGTTGTGTGGCAGCGGTTTTTGGATCGGTGCCAAATCGGTGCATGTCGCCACCGGCCGGATCGGACAGGCCCTGTCCGGAGCGGGGATCGCTTGTTTGTATTTCGCGGCTTACGCGGCGGTGCATATCTATAGTTTTCTCACACCGGGGCAGGGCTTTTCGGCGATGCTGGCGGTCACGGTGTTGGCGGTGGCGCTTTCGCTGAAAAATGGGGCGCCGGTCGCGATGATGGGCTTGGTCGGGGGCTTTCTCACGCCTTGGCTGATGGACACGGGATCGAGTGATACGGTGATGTTATTCAGCTATCTTTTCCTCCTGTTTTGCGGGGCGCAGTTTCTCTGTCTGCAACGGGGGTGGTGGGCCTTACTGCTCGGCTCATTGCTTGGTGCGTATCTTTGGTCGGCGGTGGTGATCGTCGGTTATCTGAGAGGTGCGTTCGATCATCTGGAGGGCACCTTGGTGTTTGTCTTGGGGATCTGTCTGGTGAACGCGGCCTGGGCGCTCTGGGCGAAACGCAGGACGCTCGATGCCAAGGCCGGCCGTCTGCTGGCAGGCATTCGTTGGCTCACCTGGTGCGGCGGGCTGGTTCAGGGTTTGGTGCTGGTGCTCGTCGGCGGCTTCGCGGCGGTCGATATGCTGCTCTTCAGTCTCCTGAGTGTCGGGGCCCTCACTCTGGCGGTGCTGCGGGAGGATGATTTTATCTGGGCGGCCTGGCTGGCGCTGGCTGCCGTCTTTGCGGGGACATTGTCGAATCCGGAGGTGAGTCTCTGGAGTTGGCTGCTGGTGCCGCTTGGTTTGGGCGGCTTGTTCTTCGGAGTGGGGCATTGGCGTGGGTTAAATTCCGACCGCCTCCTGGCATGGCGCAGCCTATCGCTCGCCGCGGCCTTTCTGACCGTGCCCTTGCTCTACCTGAATCGGGAATGGGTTCACGCGGTCGAGCTGACCTTGCCTTCGTCCATCTGGCTTGGGATGTCCGTGCTTTGGGCCTTATTGATTGCTTTTGCCGGAGAGCACATTTTCCGGCGTGAAGGGGATGCCCGGGGGGCGGGGGAGTATGCTGCCTTTGCTGTGATCCTTTTCGGGTTCGGGCTGTGGACATTTTTGCCGGATGACTTTCATGCGCATGCGTCGGCGGTGCTGTTGATCGTGGCGGCGCTGTATTGGAAATGGCGCGAGCTGGGGCGTTCGGAGCTGGTGGTGTCGGTCTTTGCTGCGGCTTGGGCGGGATGGATGGTCTGGTATGGCTTTGAAGCGACGCATTATTTCTTCGGGGAGGCCATGTCTGACGAACCGGCACAGGACGGCTTGGCAATGCTTGGCTGGGCGCTAGGCGTCTCCGGTGGCGCAACGGTATTCTACGCTTATCGCAAGCTATGGAGCGAGTCAGCGGTCCAGGCCGTTGCGTTGCTATGTGGTCTGTTCAGCCTGCTCGGGTTTGTCGCGCTTTATCAGTGGCTCGACGAGGCAGTTATGCCAGTCGATTGGTCCCCGATGGCGGTCGGGGGCGGTTTGACGGCTCTGCTGGCAATGGCGGCCGTCGTTTTTGCCTGGATGGCGGAGAAAAAGCCCGGCTTCTGGTACGCTTCACGGACACTCGCGATCCTGGCGGGCCTCCGGGTCCTCTATTTGCACTTATTCGACGCCGGGGCCGAAGGGGAGAGCTTTTTCTTCAATGCCCTGTTGCTGCAGTTCGGAGTTCCGTTTATCGGGGCATCGCTGCTAGCGCTCAAGAGCGCGCATCCGGGAGGTGCAACCTGGAGGCGTGTTTACCAAGCGGCGGCCATGACGCTTGGCTTTATCTGGGCGACTTTTCTGGTGCGCGACTATTTCGGCAGCAGCGAACTCTTGGGACCCATGCGTTCGAGCACGGAGCTTTACTGCTATTCGGTCGTGTGGTTGCTGCTGGCGGTTGCCTACCAAGCCATCGGACTGATTCGGGATCAATCCGCGATGCATGTCGGCTCGCTGCTATTACTTCTGGTCACGATCGGAAAGGTCTTCCTGGTGGACGCTTCCCAGTTGGAGGGACTTTACCGGGTGCTTTCCTTTCTTGGGCTTGGGCTGGTCTTGATCGCTATCGGATTCTTTTACAATAAGGTGGTTTTTGCGAGGCGCGGCACGCGATCGGGCTTGGAATGATGCCCACCGCCTGGCTGGCTGCATCGCGCCGGATCCCGCAAACAACGGATTTGAGGTCTGGTTGAACACATTTCAGCAGTGTCTTTCAGAAAAGTGAGTTTTTTTGAAATTTCTTGAAATCTAGGGTTGACGAAGTGAATCCAACCCCGTTTTTTCCTCGGCTCGCTTCCCACTGAAGCTTCACCACAATTTATTTTAACCACTAACGCAGGTCTAGGAAACGGAGCTTCCGCTCCACCTGCCAATTAGTATCATGAACGTAGCCCTACTTGGTAAAAAGATAGGAATGACACAGGTATTTGACGAAGAGAATCGTCTGGTGCCTGTCACTGTCATTGAAGCAGGACCTTGCCCAGTCACGCAGGTCAAGTCTATGGAGAAGGATGGTTACGATGCCGTGCAGATCGGCTATCGTCCCCAGAAGCAGCAGCGTCTCTCCAAGGCGGCTCTCGGTCACTTCAAGAAGGCCGGTGTCGAACCGGTGGCTGAACTGCAGGAGTTTCGCACCAATGGTGACTCCGAGTTCAATATCGGTGATGTCCTGACCGTCGAAAAGTTTGAGGCGGGTCAAAAGATCGATGTGATCGGCACCTCCAAGGGGCGTGGTTTTCAGGGCGTCGTGAAGCGCTATGGCTTCGCGGGTGGTCCTGCCTCCCACGGCTCGATGTTCCACCGCCGCGGTGGTTCCTACGGGATGTGCCAATGGCCAGGGCACGTGATCAAGGGTAAAAAGATGCCCGGTCACATGGGTGATGTCCGCCGCACCGTGCAAAATCTTCAGATTATCAAGGTCGTGGCTGAGAAGAATCTTATTCTGATCAAGGGTAGTATTCCTGGTTCCCGCGGTAGCCTGGTCACCGTTCGGACTGCGGTTAAGAATAAAGCCTCCAAGGCATAACCCAGAGTGAGGAAAGGAAACGATACGATGAAACTTAAGGTATTTACAGCAGACGGGTCAACCAGTGAGGAAAAGGAATTCTCCAATTTCCCGTTTTTCGAGGGCGATAAGGGTATCGCTGCAGTGCGCCAGGTTGTGATAGCTCACCAGGCCAACAAGCGCCAGGGGAACGCTTCCACCAAAACCCGGGCTGAAGTGGCCGGTAGCGGCAAAAAGCTCTTCCGCCAGAAAGGCAGCGGCACCGCCCGTCAAGGTTCGCGCCGCGTCCCACACCAGCGCCATGGTGGTGTGGCCCACGGGCCGAAGCCTCGCGATTACTCCCAAAAGATCAATCGCAAGATGAAGTCGCTCGCTTTTCAGCGCGCTCTGTTTGACCGTGCCTCGGAGGGTGGAATCTCCGTCATTGAAGCGCTGGAGGTAAAGGAGCCGAAGACGAAACTGTTCAACCAAGTCCTCACTTCCATGCTGCCCGAGCGCGGCAAAGTCCTGATCGTGGACGACCAATTTGAAAACAATGCCGCCCTGGCTGCCCGCAATATCGACGGTGTCTCGCTGTCAGAAGCTGGCGACCTCAGCACCCTCGACGTCGTGCGTTACCGCCACATCATCGTGAGTGCCAAAGGCATCGAAACCATCATTGCACGTGCTAACGGAGGCGAGTCATCATGATCCAAGCTGATAAAATTTTACGCGAATACCGCGTCACCGAAAAGGCGGCTGATCTTGCTGCCAATTTGAACCAATACACCTTTGAGGTAGCACCTGAGGCGAACCGCAAGGAAGTCGCCCGGGCCGTCGCCAAGGTGTTCAATGTTGAGGTGAAGAAGGTAAACATTCTCATCAAAAAGCCTAAAGTGAAGATGGATCGCACCCGCCGCGGTCGGCCCGGTAGCAAGGGCGGTCACAAAAAGGCGATCGTTACCCTCAAGGAGGGTGACGCAATCGAACTCGTCTAAGATACGAAGGGAACAGCTATTATGCCACTCATAGATTCCAGACCTTTGACTCCCGGTCAGCGCTTCTTGACACGTAACAAGCAAAACGTGTCCAAGAAGAAGCCTGAGCGTCGGCTCACCAAGAAAATTCACGACAAGAAGGGGCGCAACTGCTATGGTCGTATCACTTCCCGCCGTCGGGGTGGTGGTCACAAGAAGGCTTACCGCATCATCGATTTCCGCCGCGATAAAATCGACATTCCTGCCAAGGTGCAGGCAATCGAGTATGATCCGAATCGTAGTGCCAATCTTGCCCTGCTGGCCTATGCCGATGGTGAAAAACGCTACATCCTGGCTCCACGTGGCGTCAAGGAAGGCGATACACTCCTGAGCGTCAACCAGCGCGTCGAGTTTGGGCCGGGCTATTGCATGCCGCTTGCGATTATTCCGCCAGCCACAAAGATTCATGCAATTGAATTACACCCTGGCCGCGGCGCGCAGATCGCCCGCAGCGCGGGTCAAACCGGACAGCTAATTTCGGTTGATGGTGATCGCGCCACAGTGAAGATGCCCTCGGGCGAGATTCGTTACCTCCATTCCCGCTGCCGCGCTACTATCGGTGAAGTGGGGAATCATGAGCACGAGAATCAAAGTCTCGGCAAGGCCGGGCGCAATCGCTGGCTGGGCCGCCGTCCGCGCGTCCGTGGTGTGGCGATGAATCCCGTTGACCACCCAATGGGTGGTGGTGAGGGCCGCACTTCCGGTGGCGGTCATCCGCAATCTCCATGGGGCCAACTCTCCAAGGGTTTCCCCACTCGCAAGAAATCCAATCCGACCAATTCGCAGATCGTTGTCCGCCGCAACGGACGTCAATTGAAGAAGAGATAATTACTGATTTATCATGTCACGTTCCATTAAAAAAGGTTTCTTCGTCGATCCGCACCTTGCCAAGAAGGTAGCGACGGCTCAAGCCAACAACGACCGCAAGCCGATCCAAACCTGGTCGCGTCGTTCGACTATCACGCCTGATTTCGTCGGGCTTAACTTCAATGTTCATAACGGGCGCAGCTTCCTGCCGGTTTACGTCACCGAAAATATGGTCGGTCACAAACTGGGCGAGTTTGCGCCGACCCGCACCTTTAAGGGGCACCCCACCGGCAAATAACCAATTTTTCCGATCTACCATGCAAGCGAACTCACAACCCCGGCTCCGGCTCAAGCTGCTGGCCCTGCTTCTCTTCGGAGTTGTCTCGGCGGGTAGTGCCGCGCGGGCGGATGTGCCTGGCTTCGTTGCAGAAACGCTCCACAGCCCCAATGCCGCTCCCGTGGCTGAGGTCATCAGTTCAGCTGCTGCCGATATCGTGATCATTGATGGCGGGCTGGAACAAGGCTTGCGCCTGGGCATGGTTTGCCGCGTCATCCGCGGCTTTAGTGAGGTCGGCGAACTTATTATCATCGAATCCCGCAGCAACCGCTCCGCGGCACTCATCCTACAACTGTCAGAAAACTCGTTCATCCAACCCGGCGATTTAGCCCGGATTAAAACTTTTTAAACAGCTGATTCTAATGCAGGTCCAAGCTTACACAAAATACGCACGTATGTCGCCGCGCAAGGTGCGCGAGATCACCAAAGCGATCCAAGGCCGCAACGCGGCTGAGGCGGTCGAAATATTGCGCTTCATCCCGCGCAAGTCGGCACGCCTGGTGAGCAAGACGCTCCAGTCGGCCATCGCGAATGCGGAGAATAACAACAACCTATCCTCCGACACGCTCACCATTGAGTCAGCGACCGTCGAGGAGGGTCCCGCCTTCCGCCGTTTTCGGCCGGTGGCGCGTGGCTCGGCTCACCCCTACAAGAAGCGCACCAGCAATATCCGCATCATCCTCTCCGACGAGGCGTAATCATTTAGCTATTTCTTTTTAATTATGGGACAAAAAGTTCATCCAACCGGCTTCCGCCTTGCAGTTACCCGCGACTGGGATTCGCGCTGGTATGCCTCGAAGAAGGATTTTCCAGCCTTCATCAAGGAAGACCATACTATTCGCACTTTCCTCACGGAGAAGCTGCGCTTTGCTTCGGTGCCTCGCATCTTTATCGAGCGGGCATCCGGGCGTATTCGGGTCAAGATTTTTACCGCGCGCCCCGGCGTGGTCATCGGCCGCAAGGGGCAGGAACTCGACAAGATCAAGGCCCTGCTCAACAAGAAAGTGGGCAAGGATATCATGCTGGATATCCAGGAGGTGAAACGCCCGGATCTTTCCGCTCAGTTGGTCTCGGAGAATGTTGCACTCCAGCTTGAGCGCCGTATCGCCTTCCGCCGAGCCATGAAGCGGGCTGTTCAAACCACGATGGCTATGGGTGCGGACGGCATCCGGATCCAATGCTCCGGCCGCCTCGGCGGCGCGGATATCGCACGCACCGAACAGCAGCGCCAGGGTCGGGTGCCCCTCCAAACGCTCCGCGCCAAAATTGATTATGGCTTCTCCGAAGCGAGCACCGTTTACGGTATCATTGGCGTCAAATGCTGGATCTGCCTCCCGGACGAAGACGATAAGTAAGACCAAACCGACACTTTTAACTTTAATTTTAGCGAATCATGGCTCTTCTCCCATCACGCACAAAATACCGCAAGGTTCACAAAGGCCGTATTTACGGAACTGCCCAAAAAGGTAATACCCTGGCATTTGGTGAGTTCGGTATCCAATCTCTGACGCGCGGTCGTATGACTTCCCAGCAAATCGAGGCGGCTCGTGTGGCGATGACACGTAGCCTCAAGCGTAAGGGTAAAGTCTGGATCCGTGTCTTCCCGCACAAACCGGTCACCAAGAAGCCAGCTGAAACCCGGATGGGTAAAGGTAAGGGCAGCGTGGAGAAGTGGGTGGCTGTAATCAAACCCGGCACCATGCTGTTTGAAGTCGCCGGTTGTTCCGCCACGGCGGCACGCGAAGCCCTGCGCCTGGCAGATACCAAGCTCCCCTTCCATTGCCGCTTTGTCTCACGTGAGCAAGAGTTGTAAGTATATAAAAAATTTAAGCATATTATCATGAGCACCAAAGATATACGTGAAATGTCTCAAGCAGAAATAGAAAAACAGCTGCGTGATACGCGTGACGCTCAAGTCGACCTTCGCATGCGCAAGCAAACGGGTCAGGTTGAGCATCCTCATCAATTCAAGGAAATGCGGCGCCAAATCGCGCGGCTTGAAACCATCCTCAAGGAAAAGAAGTTGGCCTCTGCCAACGCCTAATTATTTAGCCGATCACCACTATGGAAGCTGTCGCCACACGTAATTCCCGTAAAGTCCTCACCGGAACGGTCACCAGTCGCTCCGGCGATAAGACCATCAAGGTTACCTACTTTTATAAAATCCCACACCCGCTCTATAAAAAGGAGATCCGGCGCAAGACCGTGGTGCACGCACACGACGAGCAAAACGAGTGTGGCCTGGGTGACCGGGTGGAGATCATGGAGACCCGCCCACTCAGTAAACTTAAGCGCTGGCGTGTGACCCGAGTCATCGAGGTCGCCCCCAAGCTCGGAGACGAATAACCCGTCTATAACTATTCCGTTTTTTCAACAAGGAGATTGAAGCTATGATTCAGATGAACAGCCGCGTATTTATCGCGGACAACACAGGCGCCAAGTCTGCCGAGATGATCCGTCGCCTCGGGCAGAGCAAGCGCAGCGCCGATGTTGGCGATGTGGTTGTCTGCGCTGTAAAGGAAGCGACGACCGATGCCTCCGTTAAAAAAGGCGAGGTCGTGCGTGCCGTCGTTGTCCGCACCAAGGCCCCGGTTCGCCGTGGCGATGGCAGCTACCTGCGTTTCGATAACAACGCAGTGGTTATCATTAACGCCGACGGTAATCCCAAAGGCACTCGCATCTTCGGCCCGGTTGCCCGCGAGCTCCGCGCCAAATACATGAAGATCATTTCACTCGCACCGGAGGTCCTTTAACATGGCACAAGCAATCAAACGCAAACAGGAAGTCGTCGTCATATCCGGCGCCCACAAGGGCAAGCGCGGCAAAGTCCTCGAAATCAAGGCACCGGAAAAGGTGCTGGTCGAAGGCGTCAACATGGTGACGAAATACGAACGAAAAACCCAGGAGAATCCCGAGGGCGGATCGGTCGAAAAAGAAGCACCTATTCACTATTCCAACGTCATGCTGGCCGAGAAGTATGATGCCAAGCGCAAATAAGCGCTTGCAACTCGCAACAAGTCAGCCAGCGTCTCGCACTTTTTATACCAACATCACTCACCATTAGCCAACCGGGATAGAAATCCGGTTGCCACTCACGATGTCACAAGCACTCTTTCATAAACTCTATGCCGAACAGGTCATTCCCGAACTCAAAAAGAAGTTCGGCTATGCCAATGTGCACGATGTGCCTGCGGTTAAGAAAATTGTTATCAACTCGGGTTTTGCAGCCACAGCCGATAAAAATCATATCACCTATGTGACGGATGAAATCGCCAAAGTCGCGGGTCAGCGGCCGGTGACGACCAAGGCGAAACTCAGTATTTCCAATTTCAAACTGCGGGAGGGGCAGCCCATCGGTTGCAAGGTCACACTGCGGGGTGCTGCCATGTATGACTTCATGATGCGCCTGATCAATGTCGCGCTTCCCTGCATCCGCGACTTTCGCGGTGTTCCGGCCAAGCTGGATGGGCAGGGCAACTACACGCTGGGTATTGCGGACCACACCATTTTCCCCGAGGTGAGTGCCGAGGGCAATACCGCCACCATCGGTATGGACATCTCTTTCAACACCAGCGCGGGCTCCGATGAAGAGGGCCGCGAACTGCTGCGCCTGTTTGGCATGCCCTTCCGCAAGTCCAGTTCCGAGCTTGCCGCTGAAGAGGGCGCCGAGGCAGCCGCTGAAACCGCTACGGCATAATTTTTCAAATAGCACCCATTATGGCTAAAAAATCCGCAATCCAACGTAATCTCAAGCGCGTGCGTATGATCGAAAAATACGCGAGCAAGCGCAAAGAGCTGAAGGCAATTATGGCTGATCCGGCAACTACCGACGAGGAGTTCTACCAGGCCCAGGCCAAGCTGACCAAGCTGCCGAAAAACAGCTCGCCGATCCGCGCCCGTAACCGTTGCTCAGTGACCGGCCGTCCCCGTGCGTTCATCCGCAAATTCGGACTCTCTCGCATCACATTTCGTGAACTCGCCACTCAAGGCAAGATCCCCGGTGTGACCAAATCCTCCTGGTAAGCACAACGCTTACCCAACTCTGAAAACCCAGCAGTTATAAGACTATGGCAGTTCACGATACTATCGGCGACTTTCTCACCCTGATTCGCAATGCGAGTATGGCTCGCAAAGATTCCTGTAGCACGCAGCATTCCAAAATGCGCGCGGCTATTGCGGATATCTTGAAGGATGAAGGTTATATTAAAGATTACAGCGAAGGCGAAAATGAGAAGGGCTTTAAGACGCTGACTCTGACGCTCAAGTTCGTCAACAGCACGCCGGCCATCACCGGTATTGAGCGCCACAGCACCCCGGGGCGTCGCCTCTACTATGGTGCCCGTGAAATTCCGCGCGTTCTGGGTGGTCTCGGTGTGGCGATTCTCACCACTTCAAAAGGTGTGATGCGAGCTCGCGATGCGCGCGAAGCAGGTGTGGGCGGCGAACTCGTCTGTAAAGTCTGGTAACACGAAAGGTAATACGATGAGCAGAATTGGTAAACTTCCTATCCCCATCCTCGACAAGGCGACTGTCGCCGTTGACGGTCAAACCGTCCGCGTTGAAGGGCCCAAAGGTAAACTTGAAAAGACTTTCGACAAAGCCGTTAAGATTGAACTGACTGAGGGCGAAATCCGGGTGACTCCCGCCAGCACCAGCCCCCACGCCCGTGCCATGTTTGGCACCGCACGGTCGATCATTAATAATATGGTGATCGGCGTGGTGGAAGGCTATAAGAAAGAGCTGGAGCTGAAAGGCGTCGGCTTTCGCGGAGCGCTGAAGGGTGATATCCTGGATATGTCGCTCGGCAAATCGCACCCCTGCCTGATTAAGATTCCGCAGGAGATCACGATTACCGTAAAGGATAACACGAAAATTACGATTGAGGGTGCCGACAAACAAGTGGTCGGTGAAATCGCCGCCTCCATCTACGCATTCTATCCAGCGGAACCTTACAAGGGTAAGGGTGTGCATATCGTCGGCAAGTATGTCCGCCGCAAGGAAGGTAAGAAGTCTGCTTAATTATCAGCTGAGACCTAGTTATGAAACTTCAGAAGAAACAATCTCTCGCACAGAAGCGCCGCTGGCGTATTCGCAAAAAAGTTCAGGGCAGCGCGGAGCGTCCCCGTCTCTCCGTGCACTTTTCGAACAAACACATCTACGCGCAATGCATTGATGACGTTAAGGGCCATACTATGGCCTACGTCTCCTCGCTGGACGGGAAGGATACCGCATTAAAGGCTAACAATGAAGGTGCCGTCGTGCTGGGTAAGGCGCTCGCCGAAAAAGCCAAAGCCGCCGGTATTGAGAGTGTCGTTTTTGACCGTGGTGGCCGCCGCTACCATGGTTGTGTCAAGTCATTTGCCGAAGCCGCCCGTGAAGGTGGACTCCAATTCTAAGAATCCATGAGCACAAATAAAAGATCATTTGCCCCGGCTGACCAAGCTGAAGAAGCACCCGAATACGTCGAGAAAGTCGTACACATTAACCGCTGCGCCAAAGTCGTGAAGGGTGGCCGCCGTTTCAGCTTCTCTGCGCTCGTTGTCGTTGGTAATCAAAAAGGTGAGGTCGGCGTCGGTTACGGTAAGGCCAAGGAAGTGCCCGAGTGCATTCGCAAGGGCACCGAGCAAGCCAAGAAGAACCTGGTTAAGATCAATCTCCGGGGCGACACCATTCCCCACCACGTGTTGGGCGAAGCCGATGGTGGCAAGGTTCTCTTGCGCCCGGCCTCTGACGGAACGGGTGTCATCGCCGGTGGCGGCTGCCGCGCAGTCCTGGAGTCCGTGGGCATTAAAAACATCCTCTCCAAGTCACTTGGCTCAAATAACCATCTGGCGATGGTGAAGGCCACCATGGCCGGGTTACAGCAACTCCGCTCCAATGAGCAAATTCAAAACGTCCGCTTTGGCGACAAAGTCACTGCCGAAGCTTAAGCCAGCAATCCTATGAATCTACAAAGCATCCCTACCATCAAAGGTGCCACTCACCCTACCAAGCGTCTTGGACGCGGCGAGGGTAGCGGGCACGGTAAGACCTCGGGCAAGGGCCACAAAGGACAAAAAGCACGCTCCGGTGGCGGTATCCGCATTGGTTTCGAGGGCGGTCAAATGCCCTTGTATCGCAAGCTTCCCCGCCGTGGCTTCAATAATCATAACTTCCGCACCACCTACCAAACGGTGAATGTGGGCGATCTCGACCGCATCGAAGGTGAAATCGTCAACCGCGAGTCGCTGATCAAAGCGGGTCTTGTTCGCGATAACGCTCAGGGCGTCAAGCTCCTCGGCGACGGTGAGGTGTCCCAAGCATTCTCGGTCGAAGTGGATAAAGTTTCCGGCTCAGCTAAAACAAAAATCGAGGCTGCCGGTGGCAAGCTGCTCGATGTTGCGTCTGCATCTGAGGACGCAGCGACACAGACTGAGACAAAGAAAGATGCATAGACCGGTTCATTTGAACCGGCGGTAAGGGCTATCACAAATGCTTTCTGCTTTTACAAATTCCCTTAAGATCCCCGAGCTGCGTCAGAAGATTTTCTTCACTCTGGCGCTGCTTTTTATTGCGCGTGTGGGTGCCAATATTCCCTTGCCGGGGATGAACATCGAACCGATCCAGGATTTCTTTTCGGATCAGGCTGGTGCCGGTGGCGGATTGGTCGGTTTCTACAACATGTTTACTGGCGGTGCGCTGCTCAATGGCGCGGTCTTTGCGCTGGGGATCATGCCCTACATCAGTGCATCGATTATCATGCAACTGGTGGGTGCGGTTTTTCCGACGATTGCCCGCTTGCAGCAGGAGGGGGATGTCGGACGCCAAAAGATCAATCAATATACCCGCTATCTGACGATCGGGATCTGCCTGGTGCAGGGCTTGCTGCTGCTCGTGGCGCTCTCGACGAATCCCGCCAGCCTGATCGGCCAGGGTTTCAGTGCGGCGGAATATGGTGAGATCGTGATCGCCTCACAGGTGCCGTTTCTAATCACCGGCACCATTTTCCTGATCGCTGGCACCATGATTTTGGTGTGGTTGGGGGAGCAGATTACCCAAAAAGGGATTGGCAACGGAATCTCCTTGTTGATCACCGTCAGTATTATCTCCGGGCTCCCCGGTGCGGTGGCGGCCGCGTATCAAATGTTTGTCGCCCCAGTGGGTGCTGAAGGTGTTTCATTGGGTGTGCCCGAGGGTGTGCTGATGTTCGCACTGCTGTTCGCGGTGACTGCGGGCCTGGTCGCCATTACTCAGTCACAGCGCAAAATTCCGGTGCAATATGCCAAGCGTGTGGTCGGACGGAAAGTCTACGGGGGGCAGAGTTCCTTCCTCCCGCTTAAGGTGAATTACGCGGGTGTGATGCCGGTTATTTTCGCCAGTGCCATCCTGATGTTCCCGGCGCAGATCCTCGCCTACCTGGGTTCGGCGACCGGCATGCGCTTCTTTAACGACTTTGCAGACTCGATTGCCCACGGGCGTCCCGCCTACTATATCATCTTTGGTCTTTTGATTCTTATCTTTAGCTATTTCTGGGTGTCGATGATGTTCAAGCCGATTCAAATTGCGGATGACTTGAAGAAGAACGGCGGTTACATTCCCGGTGTGCGTCCGGGCGAGCCGACCGCCAAGTTCCTGGATCATATCATGACGCGCCTCACCTTGTTTGGTGCCATGTCGCTGACCCTGATTGCACTCTTCCCGGATATTCTTCTCTTTGCTTATAACGTCCCCTTCAGTGTCGCGCTCTTTTTCGGCGGCACAGGGATGCTGATTACGGTGGGTGTTCTGTTGGACACGATGCGCCAGATTGAGACCTACTTGCTGCAGCGTCACTACGATGGCTTCCTGAAAAAGGGTAAGATTCGTGGCCGCTCCGCCGCCCGCACCAAGCAGATTGTCGATACTGCCGGACTGCAGGATTTCTGGACCGCCTGGCGTCCGCTTTTGTTTATCGCAGTCGGGCTATTCGTATTAGGTATCATTTCCTGGTTCCTTAATCTTGGCTAGCCCCTTGCCGTCAGCTTCTCTTTTTTTTGAAGTCGTTCCTCTTTGAGGCGCACGCTTCATTCCTCATTCGTTCTTTGATTCACCTTTCTGCCACGCCAAGCGATGAAATACATTCGTTCCGACGAAGAAATTCAGTCGATCCGTGAAGCCTGCCAAATCGCGGCCACCGTCCTCAAGACCATGGTTGCCGCGACCGAAGCCGGAGTGACCACCTACGACCTGGACCAACTCGGACGAAAACATATCGAATCGCTGGGTGCCCGGAGTGCCTGCTTTAACTATCGCTCGGGTAAGCAGATCTTTCCTGCTTATACCTGCATATCGTTAAACGACGAAATTGTGCACGGGATTGGGAGCATGCGCCGCACGGTGCAGCCGGGCGACCTGGTTTCGCTGGATGTGGTCGTCGACTATCGCGGTTACATCGGCGACAATGCCGTCACGCTTCCGATTGAGCCAGTCGCGCCGCAAAATGCCGATTTGATCGCTGCGACCCGTGCCGCGCTCGAATATGCCATCACCTTTGCGCGCGCGGGCAACCGGGTAGGGGATATCTCCCACGCGGTGCAACGCACTATCAAGCCTTATGGCTACGGTATTGTCCGCGATTTTGTGGGGCACGGTGTCGGCAAGACCATGCACGAGCCACCCCAAATCCCAAATTTTGGACGCCGGGGTAGTGGTGCGCTGCTCAAGCCCGGCATGGCACTCGCCATTGAGCCGATGATTAATCTCGGCACCGGTAAGGTGAAAATGCTCCCAGATGGGTGGACTGCTGTCACCCGCGACGGTAAAACATCCGCCCACTTCGAGCACACCGTTCTCGTTACCAACGGAGAACCAGAAATTTTAACAATTCCAAAAAAATAACTTTTCAAAAACATTTAACCTGCTATTTTCTATCGCTTTCCCGTAATTCTGCGGGCTAAACCATCTTTTATTATGCCACGTATCCTTGGAGTCGATATACCTGCCAACAAGAAGTTAGAATACTCGCTTCGCTATGTTTATGGCATCGGGCCAACCCGCGCGAAAACCATCGTCGCTAAGTCTGGTTTCGATCCTGATCGCCGCGCCGGTGAACTCAGCGAAGAAGAAGTCAATCAGCTCGCGTCGATCATTGCGGACAAGCAATATATTTGTGAGGGTGACTTGCGCCGTGAGCGCACCGCCAACCTGAAGCGCCTTTCGGCTATTCGCAGTGTGCGTGGTATGCGTCACATGCGCGGCTTGCCAGTTCGTGGTCAACGCACCAAAACCAATGCCCGCACCCGTAAAGGGGCCGTGAAGCCAGTTCGCAAATAATTGCGCACCAACCAGCTATTTCCTATGAGCGAAGAAGAAATTAAAGCATCTGAAGCAGACGAAAAGGTCGCCGTTGAGGCGTCGACTGAAGCCGCAGCGTCCAAACCCGAAGAGGTGGCCGAGCCCAAGAAGAAGGAGGAAACCGCCGAGGATTTGCTGAAGAGCGAACTCGATGGCGTGAAGATCCGCCGTGCCAAGGGCAGTAAAAACATCACCTCCGGGGTGGTCAATGTGCTCGCCACTTTCAACAACACCAAGGTTACCTTTACCGATGCCCGGGGCAATGTCATCTCATGGTCCAGTGCCGGTAAGTGCAATTTCCGCGGTTCGCGCAAATCCACCGCCTACGCAGCACAAGTCGTTACCCAGGATGCCGGCCGCACCGCCATCTCGCACGGCATGAAGGAAGTGGTTGTGAAGCTCAAGGGGCCGGGTATGGGTCGCGACTCTGCCGTGCGTGCGCTTCAATCTCTTGGAATGATTGTGACCGAAATCGTGGATGTGACTCCGGTCCCCCACAACGGTTGCCGCGCTCCAAAACGTCGTCGCGTCTAAGCTGACTCTGCCAGCCAGACGTATTTTCACA
>PXBU01000378.1 GCA_003566795.1 Puniceicoccaceae bacterium
CATCGGTTTCGTTGTCATTCTCATTTTCAGACTGTTCAGGTTCCTGCTGCTCGTCGTTTTCCACTACTTCCAGTTCAACTTCTTCCGGCCCATGGACAGGTTCAGGCGCCAATCGTCTGATGCCAAGCCGGGAAAAGACAAGCGCCACAACGACTAACAGAACAATGACGGTGAGGATTTTTCGATTCATTTTAATCCCTCCATATTATTCAGGATACCCCTGCTCATCCAGTAATAGCAGAAAAATTTCTACCAATTCAGGATCGAATTGAGAACCAGCACACCTTTTCAATTCAGCAATAACTTCACGCTTAGAGATAGCTTCTTTATACGCTCTCCCCGTACGCATTACTTCATATGCATCGGCAATGGCCGTGATCCTTGCCAGTAAAGGAATTTCTTGCCCTTTCAACTTCAGTGGGTATCCTGAACCATCCCAGCGTTCGTGATGGCTGAGAATATCTTCCGCCACCTGGGCAAACGCTTCCGTGGCACGTGCAATCCTGTACCCTGTTTCAGGGTGCTTCTTAATAATATCCCATTCTTCTGCTGTTAGAAGATCTTTCTTGGTTAATATCTCCTCAGAAATACTGATATTTCCTATATCATGCAACGAAATCAACTTTTTCAACCTGTCAAGCTCTGGTTGAGAAAGTCCTTTTTTCTTGCCAATTCTGCGAGCGACATTCTGCATGACTGAGTAATGAGCTTCTGTCTCAAAACTTTTTGTTTCCAATTTTTTGAGCCCTGTATTGAGCACAGCACTCTCTACCCTTTGGTATTCTATAGATTTATGTGCATACATATTCTTATCAGCTTCTTTAAGTATTTCTGCCAGGTCCTTCTTTGTGCTGTTCTTAATGGCATATCCCATGGCCAGGGAAATAGGTATGTCTTTGATACGCATTTTCTTGCATTTCTCATCGATTCTTTGACATATGGTTTTGGCATCTTCTTCTGAAGTTTGCGGCAGAAAAATAACAAATTCATCTCCTCCCCAGCGGGCAATAATATCTTCCCTGCGGCAGGATTTTCTTAATATATCGGCTGTTTGCTTTAACATTTCGTCTCCCACATCGTGTCCAAAAGTATCGTTAACCAGTTTGAAGCCGTTTAAATCAGCCATGATCATACCAATAGGCAGCTGCCTTTCAGTATCCAGCCGCTCCATTTCCTTTTCCAGGTAGACCCGGTTGTAGAGGCCTGTGAGACCGTCGTGAAAACTTAAATAGCGTATATTTTCTTCTGCATTTCTACGTTCAGTGATGTCGCGAAAATACCAGACCCGTCCGTAGTATTGCCCATCACTTCCGAGCATGGGTGCAGAATAGCGCTCAAGTACCCTTCCATCTGTTAATGCAATTTCCTCGTGGCTCTTCTCCTGCTTGTTTTCATAAAGATAGTGAACCCGATGGACAAATTCTTCTGGATCAACCACCTTAGAAATCGAAAAATTTAGTGCTTTTTTACTCGATTGGGTGGCCATAATATCACCTGGAATTTCCCAGATATCGGCAAAACGTTGATTGAAAGAAATTATTTCTTCATGTTCATTTACAACAAGAATCCCATCAAGGGAAGCTTCTTGCTGAGTGTTTAAAATGACGTTCTTAAACTTCAGCTCTTCCTCTGCTTGCTTACGTTCCGTAATGTCCTGGCAAAAAGAGACAGCCTGGTTATCGATTTTTACTGCAGACAAGTGAATCCAGAAAGTATCCCCGTTTTTCCTGCGTGCCATAATTTCATCATCAGCAGAGCCTTCAGCCTGAAACCTCTCAAACATTTTCATGCCCTTTTCCAGGAATTCCGGAGCAAGAAAATCCGGGATGCTTAAATTCAACAGCTCTGCTTCTGTGTACCCGCTCATCTGACAGGCTGCCCGGTTCACTCCGACGTAACGTCCTTCGTTATCTGCCACAAAGATACCCAGCGGAGATTCTTCCATGTAAGCCCTGAATTTGGCTTCGCTTTTCTGTAAAGCATCTATTTTTTGCTGCAGCTCATCCTTCATATTGTTTTTTCACCTCTTCGAAAAACATCTCTACTACTTGAGGATCAAAGTGGCTGCCACTTTCCAGGTGGATATATTCAAGGGCTTCTTCCCTGCTCCAGGCCTTGCGGTAGGGACGGTCGCTGATGAGGGCGTCATAAACATCCGCCACGGCAAAGATGCGTGCCGCCAAGGGAATTTCCTCTCCCTTGAGGCCCCGGGGATAACCTGAGCCGTCCCATTTTTCATGGTGACAGTAAGGGATATCCAAGGCAGGGCGCAGGTAATCGATGGGTGAGAGCAGCTCAAAAGCGTGAACGGTATGCTTGCGCATAATGACCCATTCTTCCTCTGTTAATTTACCAGGCTTGAGTAAAATAGCATCGGGCACGGCCATCTTGCCGATGTCGTGCAGCAGCGCCCCCCGCCGGACATGAGCCAGTTCTTCATGACTCATTCCCATCTTCCGGGCAATAGTAATGGTCATCTCTATTACTCGCTGGCTGTGCTTTTCCGTTTTTTTATCTCTTAAGTCCAGAGCATGAGCCCAACCTTTGATCGTTTTGTCATAGGATTGAATCAGTTTGAAGTTCGTGTTCGCTAAATCATGAACCAGTTCTGCATCATCGATGGCGATCGCTGTCTGCCCGGCCAAAGTCTCCAGAAATTCCAGCCAATCTTCGTTTGTTTCAAGGGGTTCCCGGTGGAAGACCTCCAGCACTCCCTTAACACGTCCTTTGTTAATCAAGGGTACGCCGTAATAACTGTAAGCATCTTCCTTCTCCAAAAGCGGGCCCTGAACCGGATCTCCCACAATTTCGCTCGGGCTTTCTGCCCGAATCGGTTTCCGCTCCATAGCCGCCTGGCCGGCCAGTCCTTCGCCTAAGCACAGGTTGATTTTTGCAGGATTAGCAATGCGAAAGCCGTGCCAGGCCTCATATTTCAGCATACCAGTATGGGAATCAAGGCGTAAAATAGCAGCGGAATCCACATTTAACAGCCTGGTGATCTCGTCCAGGATGACTCTGAATGTGACGCGCAGATCCAGGCTGCCGGAAATTGCCATATCTATGTTACGCAAAACCTTAATCCGTTCCAGGTGAATGCTGGTTTTTTCATAGAGGCCGATCCGGTTAATGGCTGTCCCAGCTATCTCGGTCAGGGAAGTGAGCAGTTTTAGCTCTTCGGAAGTAATTTCGCGCGGCAGGGGTACGGAAACAAATAAGGTTCCAAGAATAACTCCTTCGGCCTGAAGGGGAAGGCACACGCCTCCCCATCCCTCAGGTATTTTCTCGATATATTCCACCTGGGAATCTTTCGCATATTCCCTGGAGACCAGCATCTGTTTTGATGCAAATACTTTTCCGGCGATACTTTCCCTTGGTTTTAAGAAAGCATCATCCAGTCCGCTAAACCAGCCTTGCGTAGTGGTAAAGCGTAATTGTCCGTTTGTAGGATGATAGAGACAGATGGCGCCGGCTTCGGCATCAAGGACTTTAAGAATTTCATCGAGCAGGAGGGTTAGCATTTCATCAAGGGTTTCAGCAGTACGCAGGGTTGATGATATCGTATAGATCGCTTCCAATTCAGCAAGGCGTTTTTTATGTGATTCTTCTATCTGCTTTCTCACCAGAGCATTACCGATGTGGCTGGCGATTTCTTCCAGCGCGCTAATGGCATCGCGGCTGAGCTGGCCCTTTCTTCGGTCGTTTAGTTGCAGAAGATTGACAATCTGTTGGTTTTTTCGGATGGGTATTAGTGCCACGGAACCGTATCCTTTCTGGATGCAATGGTTCCGCCTGCTCTGGTTTCGGTGGTGAAGCAGTGGAAAAGAATCGTTCGTCCAGAAGCTTCCTCCCGTTGTAAACAGCGGGCTAGATGGATCGGTTTTGCCGGAAACAACAAGCCCACAAGTGCCTTCCAGGCAAATGCAGCCATCGGAATTCCGACAGATATCGCCCCTGGAATCACGGGAGACAAGAGAATTTTCCGTACGCAGAAAATCTTCGGAAAACCCATCTTGAGCATAATACGGAAAATCGTCCCCATGCTGCAGGCGCATCCCTACGGCGTCAAAACCTGTTTTCGCCTTCATCATGCTGATAATGCGCTGGATCGAATCATGAAGGTCTCCTGACTCGTTGAATATGGCAAGCACATCTCTGGAAAGGTTCTGGAAAAGCTCTGACCGCGTGCGTTCGGTGATGTCCCGGATATTGCACTGTATGATCTGATGCTTGTCTTCCTGATACACATTACTAATAAACTCAACAGCGACCTGTCGACCGTCCAACGTCTGAAGCGGTAAATTTTCATAACGAATATATTCTTTTTGTTGTAACTCTAAAAAGTTATCCTGATTTGCAATAATATCCTTGAGTGTTCCAATCTCCCAGATCGGTTTTCCAAGGATTTCTTCTTCCGGGTAGCCCAACAGCTCAAGCAAAAACGGATTGACATTTATGATCTTTCCGGTTTCTGCATCTAAAATGAGAATCCCATCTTTAGTACTTTCAAAAAGACGACGATATCGGGTTTCAGAAGCAACCAATGTCTCGTGCGCTTTCTTGGCTTTTGAAATATCCCGAAATTTTTCTTGTTCTTGTTGCATTTTTATCCCCCATCTGCAGTACACAAAAAAAAGAAACAAGCAATAAGATACCGATATATGCGAATGCAGGCATGAAATACATACCCTGAACTGCAAATCGCAAACGGCAAACTGGCGTCCATCATCAGAGAGGCTGGGACCATGTATTAATTGGCGAATACTAAACACGCCCGTACGTCGTGAAAGGGAACCAATTTGCCGGGAAGCATTGTCTTACATTATTTTTTTGCTTTTACATAGGCTGAAGCGAAGGAACCGTCCAAATCTTCCTCTTTGCATTGATCATAGAGATGAGTAAGGTCTTTCTTCTCTGCCATTTCTTTGACCTTTTCTATTGAGTAAACCGTTTCGATTTCGATGG
>PXBU01000414.1 GCA_003566795.1 Puniceicoccaceae bacterium
AAAGAAAAAGCGCTATCAGAATCGATTTTGGCCGGTCTGCCCGGCATCTTCTACATCCATGATGCGCAGGGCCACTTGACCCAATGGAATGATCAGATGGAGGCGGTGACGGGACGTAGCGCCGAAGAGCTCGGTGGCATGGACGTGTGCGCACTCATCCCGCACGAAGACAGAGATCGTGTTGGCGGAGCCATCGCCAAGACCTTTTCGGAGGGCAGTGCGGCGATCAAAAGCAAGCTGTGCACTGTTGAGGGAGACATCCCTTATTTGCTCAACGGCTTGCGGGTCGAGTTTGATGGTCAGTCTTACCTGCTCGGTATAGGGCTGGACATTGCCAACCAAAAGCAGCTGGAAAAATCACTGGAGCGGGAAGCCACCACCGATACTCTGACCGGACTCTACAACCGACTGTGCTTCGATACGGAGATGGAGCGCGCGCTGGCACTCCACTCACGCTATTGCACTGAAACGGCCCTGGTGATGATCGACGTGGATGATTTCAAAAGCGTCAACGACACTTATGGACACGGCGTCGGTGACCGGGTGCTGGTTGAGCTGGCCGAACGACTCGCCGGGGAACTGCGGGAGCCCGATTTCCTGGCCCGGTGGGGCGGCGAGGAGTTCGTCGCTCTGCTTCCGGAAACCGGCCCCATCGAGGCTGCTCGAGTGGCAGAACGACTACGTCGACGTATCGAGATCGAGATCTTTCCTGAAGTGGGGCCCTTGACCATCAGCCTGGGTATCACCAGCTTCCGACGCGGGGACACGCCCAATAAATTACTGAAGTGTGTGGATATCGCTCTCTACGAGGCCAAGCAGACCGGCCGCAACAGGGTCGTGGTCAACAGCGAGGGTCCGGGATCCTAGCGATATATCGAAATATCCCTGAGAGTGCTCTGGCGTGCATTCCCTGATTTCCTGTGTTCTGCAACGCACATACCGGCTTACCAGTCCCAGTGTAATGTTTTCAGTATCAGGTTTAATCAGCGGATCCGGTATTCAAGTATCCGGTCGGCGATAAATAAGGAGGATGTTCTGTTGGCTTCGACTGTTTCTGATTCGAGCAGCTTCGGTGACCAGAAGTCGAGTATAGACCTTGCAGAGGTCTTCGGCCGCAAGATCGATGTCAATCCCGATACTGCAAGGACCTTGCTGCCCGGACTACTCCAGGCCATTCGCCTGCATCTGGGCATGGAAATCGGCTTTCTTCCCCGCTTTCACGAGGACCGGCGAGTCTTCGAATTCGTCTCCAGCGATGGAGAGGACAGCCTGATACGTCCGGGCGAAAGCCACGTTCTGGATCAAACCTACTGCCAGAGATTGGTCGAAGGCCGCATTCCCGGCGTCATTCACAATGCCTGTGAGCATGAAGGCGTCAAGGATCTCGATGTAACGCATGAGCTCGGCATCGGTGCCATCTCAGTGTCGCTGTTTATCTGGAGAATGGCGACCTTTTCGGCACATTGTGCTGCTTTTCCAGGCAGCCTGATGAATCTCTCAATGAACGCGATCCGGATTTCATGTCGGTCATCGCCGATCTGGTCGGCGCGATGCTCCAGCGCGAGTATAGCCAGCTGCAACGCGTGGAAGAGATGCGCCAATATCTCGACGAGGTCATTCACTCCGGCGCCATGTACGCCGTATGGCAACCAATTATCGACACGGTAAGCGGTGGCTTTATGGCTGTCGAAGCCCTGGCGCGGTTCGATACCAGGCCCTACCGGCCTCCTAATGAGTGGTTCGCCGACGCGGCGGCAGTCGACCGACACACAGTCATGGAAAGAAATGCCTTGATCAAGGGGCTCGCCATCCTGCCAGATCTGCCCGAATCCTTGCGCATCAGCTGCAACCTTTCCGGCCAGGCTCTGCGGGATCCCGCCATCCAGGCGTTCCTGGAAAGCAGGAGGCTGGATCGGATCGTACCGGAGATCACAGAGCACGACATCATTTCCGATGTATTCAAAGTATGTTTTCAAATCGGTCAAAGAAAAGCGTATCGGCCCCCTTCGGCACCGCGTCCATCGCCGCCAGCGCCGCGTCCCTCGCTGCCGCCACGCCTTCCGGATCGGTCGCTGCATTGATCGCGGCGTCGCCGTCCGCCTTGGCAGTTTGCAGAGCAATCCAGTTCTCTTCAGTATAGTAGTTAGCCAACAGATGAGCCGCCAGCGCCTCGTCCAACTCGGCCAGCGCCGCTGCCTTGATCGCCGGTAGCGTCTCGACCAGCCCGAGGTCCACATTGAGGGGGGTTGTGCCGGCCAGAACCTGAATTTCCATCGTATATACAAATTCGCCCACGTCACCGGACACGCCGTCGCTGTCAAGCTCATCATCGTCGCCCTGATGCGCTGCGGTGATGCGGAAATCGTTTGTAACTCTTGAAAGATCCCAGCGGATCAAATATTGGCCCGGCTGTACACTTTCGAACAGATAGTTCGCATAGGCATCGGTCACTGTGTTCGCCACAACAATGGGCGCTGGATATCCTACGGGTGGTGATCCGGTTGCCGCTGAAACTGCAGTGGCCAATGCGATGGTGCCGGCAGCCGAACCTGCCAGCGCGCGACCGTTAATTGTTGTGTCAGCGCCAAATGTGATGCCAGCGCCCCCGAGTAGGGTTCCCTCCATGTGAGTGCTGGCCCCCAGGGAAACAGCGCCGTCGACGACCCAGAAAACGTTCGCACTTCCAGCACTGTTGGTCAGAGTCACATTTCCCGTTGATGCTGTAGTGCCCAAAGCGCCTACGATCTGCAGGATAAAGACAGCTTCCGGGTCGCCTTCGGCATCCAGGGTAACTTCGGAGGTTATCGTCGCGGCAGCTCCGATTCTATAAACTCCGGGCGTCAAGGTCGTTCCACCCAAATCATAGGCTGCTGCGGACAACTGAACATCATAGGCCCGATTTTTCCCATCGTTGTAGGCTTCAGTGAAATCGTCCAAAGCGATCATTACATCTTCGTGACCGGTGTCGTAAATCGTTCCCGTCGAGGTAATCGCCGGGGCGATGGCGCCCGTGCCCGACCCCACATCGCCTTCCACATGGCCGGTGCCGGAAATAGCGCCACCTGCCAGAGCCCCGAAATTGGCAGCCGATCCCAGGTCGATGGTCAATTTCTCCAGAACGAGCTGTAGAAGGGCTACCGGCACGTCAGGAAACCCGGTGGTTTCGTCCGGATCTTGAATGCCGTTGCCGTTCGAGTCGAACCAGATCCAGCCGCCCACTACGGAAGGCTCCACCGGCACTGAAATCGTAGTCGATGATAATGCTATGGTGCCGGCAGCCGAACCAGTCAGTGCCCGACCACCGATTGTCGTGTTCGCGCCAAATGTGATGTCAGCGCCTCCGAGTATCGTGCCCTCCATGCGAGTATCTGCCCCCATGGAAACGGCACCCTCAACGATCCAGAACACATTCGCACTCTGAGCATCATTCGACAAAATCACGTTTCCTACTGCTGCCGTTGCACCCAGTGCCCCTGCGATTTTTATGATGAAAACTGCATCGGGGTTTCCTTCGGCATTCAGAGTAAGCGGAGAGGCCAACGTGGCAGCGCCGCCGATTCGATAAACTCCTGATGTCAAGGTGGTCCCGCCCAGCTCATAAGCACCTGCGGACAATAGAACATCATAGGGTCGACTACCGCCTTCGCTGTAAGCTGAGTCAAAATCGTCCAGAGCGGTCATGACAACCGGATGACCGGTGGGGTAGATTGTTTCTGTCGACGTTATCGACGGCGCGATGGCACCCGTACCCGACCCCACATCTCCTTCTACATGGCCGGTGCCGGAAATAGCTCCACCCGCCAGGGCCCCGAAGTCGACAGCCGTTCCAAGGTCGACAGGCTCCGGACCAGCAGCCAGCAACGTTCCGCAAGTGATCGCCAAGGCCATTGGCAGGACAAGGCAAATGAGTATTTGTTGTACTCGAACGTATACTCGCAAGCCGCAAATGTGTATCGAATCGTCATGTCCGCTTCCTAGGGCTATCGTCGAACAGGCTTTCATGGTTTGATTCTCTTTGCTTCTTGGGTCGAAGCAGTGCTTGTCAGGTGGAAGTACTTGTTCACAAAGTTGATCACCAGGTAGATTTTGCATCGTCCTTCAGACTCTCATCACGAGCTTCATGCGCCGATGAAGGATTTCGGTGGTCTCGCTGGTAATGGCGCTGGAACCCGAGGGTGAGTCTATGCGATAGCGCACATAATCAATCCTGGTTTGCTGTGAGGCATGGGGCTTGATCTATATACATCAGCAGACAGTCAGCTTGTCTCTCAGCGTTCGTAGCAAGGTTTCGAGCGTCCACGTGGCCCTTCTCACATGCGCTTGGGCAACTCTGAATTAAAAGACCTTTGCGATAATGCCGGCATCGTCTCTTCCTCCGAAATAAATTGATGGATCAGCTGATCTTTGCCGACATGGAATACGATGACAGGAAGCACAAGATCCAACGCAAGAAGTTTCTCGTGCGGATGGACGCGCTGATTCCTTGGCCACATCTGGTGAAGAAGCTCAAGAAGCATTATCCCAAGGGCATTCAAGGCCGTCCGCCTTATCCGCTGAAAACGATGCTGCGCATTCACTGCATGCAGCCCTCTATAAGCTGTCTGATCGCGCTGATCCTGCACCACCGAAACCGCGTTCTTTCGGACTATTGCCAGTATTCTTCACTACTCCATCGGATCAAATGAAAGAGCCGGCGGCCAAGTCGGGGCGGCACAAAAGCCAATTTCCGATGCATGTTGCCACAGTGGTGGTCTCGAGTCGGATGGTTTGTTCATGAGCGCGCCAAGTCTTTTGTCGCATCAAGGCTGCTTGCAATGTCGCAGAAAGGCTGAGGCCAGCAACATCATCATCAGTATGATGAACACAGTTCCGCCTTGTGAAAAGATCGGCACACTGAATGCTGTTGCACCCGTCGAGTTGAAAAACGTACAGGTCACGTTCTCACCGGCTTCAAG
>PXBU01000295.1 GCA_003566795.1 Puniceicoccaceae bacterium
GATGCGTTCCTTGAGGGCTTGGATTTCCGGCGAGTAGAAGAATTTCTCCAGCTCGGCTGCGGTCTTGGGGTCGCCGCCTGGCTTCCAGCTATACTCTGCGTCAGGCAGCTCTGGGGTGTGGATCTTTAGTTTCGAGCCAGCCGGTGCTGCTGGTTGCGCCGGGGATTTACCCTGATGTTTGCGTAGGACGTCGCGAGCCATTGGTGTCAGCTTGGCGTTCTCCGGGATGGTGCTCAGGCACTGCCCCTGCTCCAGCATTTTTTCGAGATCTTTTGCGGTGTATAATTTGCTCATGATTAAAATCAGTTGTTGAAAGTTGGCTCAGGCAGCTGCCTGAAGGCTGAAGGCTGGACTGGCACAGCCTGTGGTGTGCCCGCTTGACGGGCGCCGTTGCGGTTGCGAACCGATCAAGGCATATCGAAACCGCTCGAGGGCGTCCGGCAAGCGGACACGCCACAGATGAAAGTTATTATATCGCCCAATAGATCGCATATGAAACATTCAGTTAAACGGTGGGTGGCGCGTAAGTATAGCGGTCGAGCAACGCCACATTGATGGCATCGAGTGGTATCGGGTGGTCGAAGGGTTGCGTCGCTTCCGCCCCTTCGACGTAGAGGATCTCATCGCCGAGCCCGGCTCCCAGCTTGTCGTAAACCACCGGAGTGGATTGTTGGCTCAAACCGGGGTTTTTACCGGTCAATTCCGCCGGACCCATCGGGCTGACCATCAGCCAGCGGGCACCGCGAAACTGCGGGGCTGCCTGACTCAGCGTGACTGTGCCGATGACGCGTCCAGGTTTCATGGGGAGTCGATCAGGCCCATGACCTGATTGCGAATGGGTGAAGTGGTGTCGTGGACGGTGTTTTGCGTCCATGATCCGTCGGTAGTGATAAACACTCTGGCGTGGCGACCCGCCCCGATGGGATCGACCGCAGCGAAGGGTGCCCCGGCATCGCGGCCCTGATCGTCGACCGGAGTGCACAGCACAATCGTCTGCCCCCGGAGACTGGGGTGTGCGATGGTGGCCGTGGCGTAGCCGTCTATGCGGGCGTGGAGCATTAGCCGATAATATTGAGCTGATCCACCAGCGCACAGCGGCGGAAGCGGGTAAATGTTTTCGGCGTGGTGATCCCCTCGCCGGTCGTGGTCGCAATGGAGAAACTGATATAGCCTTCGCCGCCCATACCGAGACCGGCCACACAGGGACCGTTTTTCACAAACAGCGTGGTGTCCATGGCCTGCCCCATCTTGGTCATTCTGGCCACATTCATCGTGTGTACCATGGCGGAATGCTTGTAGTTGTGCTCGGAGTCCTTCGCGATACGAATAGCATCATCAAAACAACCGGCACGCACGATGGGCAACAGCGGCATCATCTGCTCCTCTTCCACAAAAATGTCGTCTTCCTCGGTTTCAGCGATCAGCATTTCCACCTTGGGATCGACTTTGAGCCCGGCAATCGCCGCGAGCTTGGCCGCGTCGGCACCAACATAGGCACGGTTCAGCACGGCGTGTGAGCAACCGCCGCCGCCGTCCTTGATATCGAAGACCTCCTGCTTGATCTTTTCCAACTGGTTGCGATTCAGCAGCACGGCTCCGTTGCGCTTGAGCGCGTCGAGCGTCTTGCGGTAGCTGTCGCCCGCGGCGATGATCTGTTTCTCGCCGATGCAGAGCAGATTGTTATCGAAGCCGCCACCCAGGATGATGTCTTTGGCCACCTTGTCGAAATCGAGCGCGTGGCAATCATCCACCACCACCGGCGGGTTACCCGGTCCGGCGCAGATGGCGCGTTTGCCCGTCTTCATGGCCGCGTCCACCACTGCGGGGCCTCCGGTGATGCAGAGCAAATTGACCTCCTCCGCAGCGCACAGTTCGTTAAAGGAATCCAGTGAGGGTTTTTCGACGGTGCAAATCAGATTTTCGATGCCGGTCGCCGCCTTAATGGCTTGGTTAAATTCATGGACCGCGATAGCGGCGCAGGCGGCACCGCCGGGATGGGGGTTGAAGACCACGGCATTGCCGGCGGCCACCATGTTGACGATGTTACCCGACATAGTCGGAACCGAGTGCGTCACGGGCGTAATGCTCCCGACCACGCCCCAGGGAGCACACTCCTCCATTGTGATGCCCGCGTCACCGCTCATGCCAAAGGGCGTGAGAAACTCGGTGCCGAGCACGTTTTTAATGCCGTGCAACTTGGCAATCTTGTGGTCGAGGCGTCCGATCTTGGTCTCTTCAAACTCGATCTTGCCCCAGCGGTCCGCGTTGTCGGCGCACATTTGCTTGACGATCTCGATCACTTTGGCGCGACCCGCGAAGCCTTGCTTTTTCAATTGCTCGAATCCGCCCTGTGCCGCCTTGGCCGCACTGCCAGCATCTTCGAACACGCCATGCCGACCGCTGCTGGTCCGGATGGAAGGCGTGGCTGGAGCGGCTTTTGCGCCACCTGCCGGGGCAGCTTGAAGCGTGGACAGGACCTCTGCCACAACTGCGCGAATGGCTTCTTCGTTTAATTGACTCATCGATAAACCTCTGCTTTTTAGCTATTCTTTGCTTCGTATGTTTTCTTGCCCTGGACGCTCACGGTGTCGACCAGGCCGACGATGGCGGCATCTACTGGCATCTCTTTCAGGCCGTCGGCTTGCCGCGCGGAGCTGCCCTGCGCCAGCATCACCAACTCGCCCTCACCCGCGCCCAGCGTGTCGAGAGCGATGATCGTATTCGCACCGGGCTTAAACCGTGCGGGATCGTCCGGGTCGATCAGCATGGGACGCACCATCAGGAGTTTGCGCCCCCGCATGCTCTCGTCCTTCTTGGTCGAGACGACGGAGCCGATGACTTTAGCCAGATACATAGGATTTATTTAGCGGTGGAGCGCTTGGCTTTGGCACCGGGCACAACGATGTCTGTGTCGTCGTGTGGCCGCGCGATCACGTGTGCGCTAACGACTTCGCCGTAGCGGCCTGCGGTTTCTGCACCGGCTTCGATCGCTGCATTCACAGCAGCGACATCACCCGTGACGACGACACTGACCAGCGCACTGCCGACGCCCTTCATCGGGCCGGCCAGTTCAACATTGGCTGCTTTTAACATTGCGTCCGTTCCTTGGACGAGAGCGATGAGGCCCTTGGTTTCGAGTATTCCGATTGCTTGTTTTGCCATGATTTTATGTGGGTTAAATGATTGTGGGTTGAATTAAATTCTAATTATTGAGATTGCTTGAAGCGGTAAACTTCACGCGCGATCACCAGCTCCTCATTCGCCGGGATCACGCAAATTTTGATGGTCGAATCGGGGGCGCTGATGATGCCCTCCGCTCCCCCGGTGGTGGCTTCGTTGGCGGTAGGATCGAGCACCACGCCCAGCCCCTCCAGCCCGGCGCAGACCTTGGCGCGTAACTGCGGGTCGTTCTCACCGATACCTGCGGTGAAGGAGATCACCTCCGCGCCACCCATTTTAAAGTAGAAAGAACCTGCCCAGTGGCGGATGCTGTCGACCAGCACATCGACGGCTAATTGCGCATCGGCATTGCCAGCGGCCGCCGCTTCCCTGATATCACGTGCATCATTGCTGATGCCCGATAGCGCCAACAATCCACTTTCTTTATTCAGCTGGTGCTCCGCTTCTTCCACGGCAAGACCCAGCATCTTGTTGACATAGGGGATCGCCATCGAGTCCAGATCGCCAACCCGATTATTCTGCGGCAAGCCGCTCTGCGGGCTGAAGCCCATACTGGAGCCAATCGCCACACCGTTTTCAATGCCGACCACCGAGCTGCTGCCACCCAAGTGGCAGGAAATAACCCGCAGCGGCGCGCCGGAGTAGTCGCCTGGCCCGTCGACGTAGAGCCCACGCGCACGCCGGGCAACCGCATCGTTCCCGAGCAGCTCTGCTGAACGCTCGGCAATAAATTTGTGGCTGGCCCCATGGAAACCGTAGCGCCGGATCCCCAGCTCCCGCCAGGATGCCGGGATCGCGTACATCGTGGCAGCAGGATTCACCCATTGGAAAAAGGCAGTCTCAAACAGTGCCACTCTGGTGACGGAGGGTAATTTCTGTTGAAAACAACGAATCCCTTCCGCGTAGGCCGGATTGTGGGCCGGGGCGACTTCCTTGAAGCCTTCCAGCGCAGTCAGCACCCGCTCGTCGGCTGCGACGCAACCGCTCAGGTCTTTGCCCAGGACGGTCTTGAAACCGACCGCATCCAGGTCTTCCCCCTGCGCGAGATGTCCCTCGGCCATCAAGGTCGCCAGCATCTCCTCAATACAGGGCGTGTATTCGGAAACGCGCTCGAAGCCACCCTTGGCGCACAGCGTGGCCTGCGTATCGTCCATATCAAACAGACGATACTTGAAGGAGGTGGATCCGAGGTTGGCGACCAGGATTTTCATGCGGATTTGGAGGATTCAGTTTTCCGGTTTTCAGTTCTCTGGTTTTCAGTTGGCAACCAATTGCCAGTCATAACTGAAAACTAGCGAACTGAAAACTGACCAACTGGTTAGCCGAACGGCTAACCAATCCAGCTCCCCAGTTTGCTCAGGTCGTCGTGCGGTCGCGGGATCACTTGCACCGCGAACACTTCGCCGACTTGACCGGCAGCGTCGGCCCCGGCTTCGACCGCAGCTTTCACTGCCGCCACATTACCTGTGAAGAATGCAGTCACGAGGCCGCTGCCGATCTTTTCCCAGCCAGTCATCGTGACGTCGGCTGCTTTAAGAGCGGCATCGCTCGCCTCCATAAGGCACACAAAGCCCTTACATTCGATCATTCCAATTGCTTCTTTTGCCATAATAGTTGTCTCCCTTTTGGGGTTAAGCTTCAAAATATTTGAGAAGGTCGTCGTGCGGACGCGCGATGACGTGAGAGGCGACGAGCTCGCCGACATTGTTCGCGGCTTCCGCCCCGGCTTCGACAGCGGCCTTGACGCTGCCAACATCTCCTTTGACGA
>PXBU01000034.1 GCA_003566795.1 Puniceicoccaceae bacterium
TCGCTCCGCCCATACGGCTGTTGGGTTCGATCTTTCTCGCATCAAGCTGGGCGTTGAGCCAATCGAAGAACTTGTCCATGATCGGCTTGCTGTTCTGCTGATGGAAGGTGAGGCGATCATCCCTCGACAGGCCTTGTTTCCTGGCAAAAGCATCATTTTTGTAGACTTCCCGCAGGGTCTCCAGAACATGACGACATTCCTCGGGAAAGTCCTCGATGATCTTGACGAACTCCCGCCGGCCGTGACACAGGCAGTTGGCCAGCAGGCGTTGAAAGCCGGGGGGCGCATTGCGCGAGAGCGCGTCGCACATCTGGACCGGCGTGGGCAGCTCTTGCGGGCGCTGGTCGAGCAGAGCGCCCAGGTTCTCGCCGGCATGCTTGCGTCCGGTGAAGAACAACGCGATGTGGCGACCCTCGCTTTCAACAACGATGCCGGTGGTGAAGACGCCCGTGCGGCATGTTTCCCCCATGGCACGGGAGGCTTCGATCTCTTTGGCGATCTGTGCTTCCAGCGCCAGCACGCGCCCCTTGGTGTCGTCGTTGTGGAAAATTTCACCCCGCGCGGCTTGGCGATTAATCGCATTGAAAACCGGATGGGTCTCCCGAGCCATGTTGTTGAGTACGTCCCATTGCGTGGAACTGGGCAGCGGGATGCCCAGGTTGTCCTGCAGCGCTTCCAGGCGGTTGAAGGGAAAACCGCACCCGTAATGGAGCAGTCCCATCATTCCAGCCGAACCGGGGTCGTATTTCGGGCCGCTTGCCTCCTCCGGCACTGCGGCCTTGAACTGAGCGCCGCACAGGTTGCAGCGCAGCCTTTCCTGCTCGTAGACGGTCGCCTGAATAGGCGCCTGCCCCCGGATGCATACGATTTCACCGGGCTTAGATGGGTAGAGTTTGCCTCTGCCACATTTCGGGCATCGATCCCCATGACGGACCCCTTCGCACTTCAGGCAGACACGCTCGGCCCCGCTATAGGCATCGGCTCCGTTGCGGCCATGTCCTTTTCGCTTCTTTTTGAGCGCATCGTTCTTTTCGCCCGTGGTTTTTTCCTTCGCGGTCTTCAAAACCGTGTGCGTGTTCTCCGTCTTGGCGCCGAAAATCAGCTTCTTGAGCTCCTTGATTGTTATGCGGTTATGACGCACCACCCCTGAAAGCCACAGCCAGTTCTTGAGTATGACGCCCAGCAACGGGTAATCGTTTGCCTCAAGCTCCCCGGCTTCCAGCCGCCGCAGCAGTTGTGTTGCCTCCGACTCCGATAGGTGCAGGCGCTTGGGTTCGCTCATGATTGCGCCTCATCACAGAGCTTGCGCCGGAAGTCCCGGCGCAGGGGGTAGCCCAGCACATCCTTGATCGACAACGTGACTTTGTGGGCTTTGTCCTTGATGCCCCTGCCCGTTGTCTGGCCCAGGCAGCGCCAGTTGGCCGCATGGTAACACGTCCCGGCGAAGCGCTCCCGATCCACGAAAGTCTCCAGATAGTAGAGCGGATGGCCGTAGTGCGCCACCCAGTCCGCGCTCAGACGCCGCGCCATATGACCCAGGATGTGGCTGGCCAGGTGGGGTACCCGGACCCAGGGCAGGATCAGAAAACGTGTGTTATAGGCCAGTAAATGCAGGTTGCGCCGTCGCACTGCCGGGCTCCAGCCGATAAACCGGTCGCGCGGTCCCATGTGCCAGGGTGCCGAGCTCCACGCCAGGCAGGCCACGGGGCGTTCCCTCGCATAAACCAGGTACTTGAGATGTTCACCCACAGGCTGGGCATAGCCCAGATAGTGATGCGATTCGATCAGTCCATCGAACACCGGCTCCTCACCGTCGCGACGAACCTGACGGAAGCTCAACGCCGGCAGTTCGCTCAACGCTGTGCAAATCGGTCGGCGATCCAGCAAAATGTCCGTGGCCGGCCGACGTCGCCGGCCGGGGTATGTTCTGGGGGCGCTTTTCCGAACCGGCAGTTCGATATGACCGCCGCGATGCAGGGCAAGCATGAACCCGCGTGCATACACGTCGCGCAGCGTGCCGTTGGCATAACGCCATCCCCAGGCTTCGCACAACAGCTTCGACAACCGCCAGCGGCTGGCCTGCGGATGCTGGGCAATCAATTCGCGTATGAAGCGTACTTCCGCGTCGCTGATCGACCGGCTATGGTAGCTGATCTGTTCGTCCATGCCCTGAACATAGCAGAACGAACCGCAGAATGCACGCCTTTTCTTCAGTTGTCTTCCGGCCCCGTACGCACCCCCCGCCACAGCGGTTTCATCGCACCCCGGCTCGGGTCCCCGTTCCATACCACCAACTGCAGATCCCGCGCATCAATCCCACGCACTGCCGTCGCGGCCGCTTCCGGCCACCATTGAAAACGCCCTTTGCTCAGCCGTTTCTGGCACAGCCAGAACCCCTGGCCGTCATAGACCAGAATCTTGATCGCCGTCGCCCGACGATTGCGGAAGACGAACACGCAACCAGAGAAAGGGTCTTCGCGAAAAATATTGCGGCACATGCCGACCAAACCATCGATCCCCTTGCGAAAATCGGCCGGCTCGACCGCCACCAGTATGCGCATCTGCGGAGTAATCGACAGCATCCTACGCTCCCAGAAATGCATCCTTCATCCAAGACCAGTCCACCGAGGCGCCCTCGCGCACGCAGATGCGCATCCGCGTCCCGTTGACCTTCTCAAGCTCAACGGTGCAGCCAACGCTGCCCGCAGCCGGGGCATCCAGTTCGATAAACGAGGGCGCATTGCTCACCGTGCTCGCCGCATGGAACCGACGCCTCAGCTCTGCATGTTCCAGCCTCACGGCTCGACTGATCGCATGCACGCCATGGTGACGAGCCGCTTCAACAGCCACGCACCACAGCCCTTCCGGAATCCGATCCCCTCTGTTTTTATGTGCACGCCACTCCTCAAACAGGCTCCGCACACGCTCGATTGACGCAGGTAGTTGTTTCTCGGACATCGTTCATCTCCTTATTTGATGAACAACGTACGAAATTCAGGCTACGGTTGCACGCACGCTTGCCGGAAGGACACCAAAGCGCAAATAGACAAAGGCGCCCGCGAGAAGCACAATGCCGAGCAGGGTGAAGGCAATAATTTTGTACAGCGGGTCGAGTTGGGCAAGGTCCGAGGAAAAGATTTTCATTACAACGATGGAGAAGAAGGCAAGGCCGATGATGCGCAAGGGCTTTACCCGATGGATCAGTCCTCCCGTTACCAGGCCTAGCGCGAAGAGGCCCCAGAAGACTGAGATACCGCCTGCGCGCATGCCGGGGAGGTAATGTTGGAGGAGGGTGTTAACTTCAAAGGTGGTGTAGGTGAGGAGCAGGACGAGACTGCTGTAGCCGAAAAAGAGGCCGGCCTTGCGGTCGTTCGGCTGATTTCCGCGGATAAAGAGGCGGAATGCGTACAGGAAGAGGAAAAGGATGACGCCGAAATCAAGCAGCCGCATACCCGCATCGAGGAAGCGGTAGTCAGGCTGATAGAGATAGCGGACCACATCCAGTTCCCAATATGGCATATCAATAAAGAAGAGTTTGACGAGGATGGCTGCCGCAAAAAGATATGCCAATCGAAGAAACGCTCGCTGTGAGAATCCTTGGTACAAGCGCAGGATGACCAGTGTGGCAGCAACCCATAAGGCGGACAGAACGGGCAGGCGCAGTGGACTCCAGACGACGAGGACGGTCCGGTTCAGTTCCAGGTGCAGGTAGCCGAACAACATGACGAACAGTAAAATGCCGGCGGTGATCAAGCCGCGTGATGGCGAGAAGAGGGGATTGATGTCATTATCCGGTTTCAGATGCAGTTCTTGCGCCGGCATGACGGGGCGGCGTAGCAGGCGCATGGCTGCAGCTACGGAGACCACGGGGACCCCGAAGGAAACGAGCCGGCCCAGGAGCATGCGGCCGTACCGCAGGAGCGAGATATCCTCCGGCAGGGCTGCCCGGAATGAACGACCGAGATCCAGATAGAGAAACCGATAAAATACAATCAGGTATAACACACAGGCGGTATGTTGCAGGAAGCGGCTATCGAGCTTGTTCGCCATCCATAACAAGAGCAGGGCTAGTACGCTCCAGCAGAGGGTGAGCCACTGGTCGGATAATAACAACGGAAGGGTGATGATCAGAAAGAACGCGGCGAGCCCGATGAAGGCCAGGGCGAGTCCACGGTCCTGTCCCTTGCGCTGGATAAATACATAGAGATGTACAGTATAGAAGGCGCCGAGCCCCAATGCCACGACCGCACTCCATTCCGCGGCAAGGGTCTGGTCAATCGTGCGGTGCATGAGCCCGAAGTAGATCAAGGCATTCAGCACAAGCATCAGGAGATCAATCAGGGAGGAGGGTTTGCCGTAGCGCAATTGGTAGATGAAGATGGTGGTAGAGAAGAGCACGAAGAATGCCGCAAGAAAAGGTGTCACATGCCAGAACAGGGCGGGGTCGTAGGCGTCGTGGAGAGCGGCTGCCGCGAGAACGTAAGTGGCCGCGAATGCCAGTGTGTTGAGCAAGTGCCAGTTACGCTTGTGAGCAATGCCAAATACCCCGCAGCCGAGGACCAGCATGTAGCCGAAAAAGCCAGGGAAGTTGACGGCTTCGGTGGAAAGCATGAGGGGCGTCCCGTATCCACCGATGAGGCCGAGAATGGCGATGAGGATGGAATCGAAGCGTACCGCCATGAAGCCGGCTCCGATGGTTACGCAAACCATGAGTGCGAAAGCCGAACCGGTCCCGATCAGATGGTAGAGGTTGGCGGCGGCAAATAACCCGGCATACCAGACCGCAAGGCCTGCGCCCAGCAAACCTTGCCCGATCAGGTGGTAGCGTTTACCGAGCAGTCGCATGCCGGTGGCCAGCAGGGCAGAACCTGTGAGCAGCGCGATAGCCACCTTGCCCATGGAACCGAGCCAGCCACGCGTGGAGGTGTAGTCGAGAAAGAA
>PXBU01000446.1 GCA_003566795.1 Puniceicoccaceae bacterium
AACACCTCGGTCCACATGACCGAACTGAGCTGGGAATCAATCAGGTCAGCAGCTGGGGGGTTTATTCATGGACCCTCGGGTCGCTCAATCCCCATGCTGACGTTTGCGCTCGATCACCTGACATGGGGTTCAAACGCTTTCGGATATAAGTTGACGAACTTGCTACTGCACTCGCTCAACTCAGTTCTGATCTTTTTTTTAGCGCATTTCCTGGTAAGGTTCCAGGCTGGCGTGCGGCAGACGACGAATTCGACCGGGACTTACTGGCCGCTTTTCATTGCCGCTTGCTGGGCAATCCATCCGATCCAGACATCAACCGTCCTGTACGTTGTCCAGCGTATGGAAATAATGGCGGTGACCTTTATTCTACTGGGGCTGCTAGCGTACATCCGCGCTCGTTGTGACCAAATCACCGGCCGAAGCGTCGGCTGGCACTGGCTTTTGCTCGCTGCAGTTTGTGGTTTGCTCAGCCTTTTTTGCAAAGAAACTGGGTTGCTGCTGGGACTGTTCGCCTTGTGCCTGGAATTGACGATATTCCAATTTCGCGCGGCAAGCAACATACACCAAAAAATCTTGCGTTCGGCCTACTCCATTGCCGGGATTGCTGCGTTGGCCGCATACCTATTTGTGATCTGGCCGAAATACACAGAACCGCTTGCTTACGCTTCTAGAACCTTTGCCTGGGATGAGCGTTTATTGACACAATTGCGTGTCCTTTCCATGTATCTAAGCCAAATCCTTTGGCCTGATCCCAATAGGCACCTGTTCTTCTACGACAACTACACAGTATCTACCGGACTGCTTTCACCACCGACGACACTGTTAGGCGCTATACTATTGTTCCTTTTGCTAGCTGCAGCAATGCTAGTCAGGCAAAGGTTTCCCTTGGTTTCGCTCGGCATACTCCTTTTCTTTGCGAGTCATTTTTTGACCAGCAACGTCGTGCCCTTGGAGCTGGTATTCGAACACAGAAATTACTTTGCAGTTTTCGGTGTAGTGCTTGCCGCAACCTCACTGCTCCTCATACTGGGCAAAAAGTTATCGCAGCTTCCATTAGTCCCTGTATCGGTCGTAATTTTTCTCGGATTGGGATCTATAACAGCCATTAGCTCGGCAACATGGGGAGATCCTCTGGCCCACGCCATGCATCTGAAATACATCAATCCCAGCTCCGAGCGTGCCGGCTATCGACTTGGTGAGATGTATCTGCGTTTATCCGACAACGATCCAAATTCACCGTTTTTCGGCTTTGCCCGAAACGAATTCGAGCGTCTTGTCGATCTTGGTGGCACATCACCAATGCCCGAACAGGCCTTGATCGCAATGCATGCCAGGACAGGTCAGGAAGTTGATACCAGGTGGTGGGACAGCTTGATCGAGAAGGTTCGCACAGGCCCGGGAGGCCCCCAACAGATAACCGCAGTCCGTCGCCTGCTTCATTTCTACAACATTGGCATACCCCTAGATTCTGAACGACTCATGGAGGCTGGGATAGAGCTTATTAGCAAACCGAGAGTTCACCCTGTGATTCATTTCAACTTCGCAACCCATGCTCTCGAATCTCTGCAGGATGAGCGTCTCGCGAGCCTTTTGATCATCAACGCCTCGCGTACGGCACAAGATCACAACTGGGACCGCCAAATGATCAACGATCTTGTTCGTCGTGAGCATCATCAGTTCGCCGAGAGGATGGCTACCGAGTTGGAAGCGGATCGCAAGCGCTTGCAAGAAGGTTTGTGACAATCATGGAAAACAGCGCAAAAGCAGCAAACACAGAGTTGGTGCCCGTCAAGTCATTTCCTTCGCCGTTAAATCCGGCGAGCTGGCAATGGCTCGGCCTTGCTGCTGCGCTGATGATGATTTGCGCCGTTTTCTGGCCGGGCCTTAGTGGTGAATTCATTTTTGATGATATCCCGACCATACAGGACAACCCGCTCGTCCAAATCGAGGAGCTGAACCGTCAAAGCCTGCAACAGGCCAGCCGAGCCTACGATGGAGGCCCGATTGGTCGCCCGTTATCAACGATCAGTCTCGCTGTTGACTGGTATTTTCATGACGGTGAACCGATGGGATTCAAACTGACCAATTTGGTTATCCATCTTTTAAACACTATCCTGATCTTTTTGTTGGCGCAAAGGGTGCTGAGACTAGACCCAACTAACAACGTCTGGCCAGCTTGGGCAGCCCTGGCATTCGCACTCGTCTGGGCCATCCATCCGCTTCAGGTATCTACTGTTCTATACGTGGTCCAGCGTATGGAGATGCTGGCGGTACTCTTCACACTGCTCGCCCTCCTATGCTATCTGCAAGGCCGAGTGTTGCTAATCAAGGGTGCGGCAACGGGCTGGATATGGATTCTCGCGACGATTCCCTTGGGATCGCTCGGATTTCTTTCCAAAGAAACAGGGATTCTGGCCCCCCTTTTCGCATTGTGCCTGGAAGCAGCACTTTTGAGGTTCCGAGCGTCTCGGCCGATCGATGGTCTGATCCTCAAGTTCGCATTTGCAACCGGCTTCACACTCGCACTTTTCATCTTTGCATTTTATCTTTTCCCAGGATACCTCGATTCTGATCGCTACCAGCGACGCGACTTCGGCCTTCTGGAACGCCTTCTATCGCAGCTTTGGATCCTGCCCATGTATTTTGGGCAGATCGTTTTTCCATCGCCAGACCGCCTGACCTTTTACTACGACAACCTGCAGGCATCCCGAGGATTGTTCTCGCCCATCTTGACCTTCGCAGGCGCCCTGTTCCTGGCTGGACTGTTGGGACTGGCCTGGGCACTGCGAAAAAAAGCCCCGCTCGCCACGCTGGGTGTTCTCTGGTTTTTTTCCGCCCATCTCCTTACCAGCAATGTATTTGCCCTCGAGCTCGCATTTGAGCACCGCAATTACTTTGCGTTATTCGGTGTTCTTTTAGTGGTTGCTGAGGTTTTTCGATTAGTTTCTGCGAAGATTTCATTACCTGCTCCCCTTCTAATCACTGCACTTGTTGTTGGCTTGGGTTCGATCACCATGATTCGGTCAGCGACCTGGGGAGAGCCTTTCAACCTGGCCATGCATCATGCCGATATTAACCCCAACTCCGAGCGCGCCCTGCTTGATCTCGGTGAAATCTACCTATCCATGTCGCAAGGCAACCCGACTTCACCGTTTTTCACGTCTGCCCGCGCCGTTTTTGAAAGAGTCGAAGCGCTGGAGCGGAGCAGCCCTATTGCTAGCCAGGCACTCATCCTTATGGATATTGATCAAGGTCGGGAAATAAGTGTCGAGCGACGACAGATTTTCTTGGAAAAGCTCGCCAATAGACCTGTTCACGGCCCCCTGAAGGCAGCATTTGACAGCCTGGTGCGCCGTCGTTTTAGCGGTAGCCCGGTGCCGGACGAACTTCTGATCGAGGCGTATGAGGTCATTGCGCACCGGCCTCGCATTCCCGACCTGGTTCACACGAGATTCGGCTTTCTGGCGCTAGAGGCTTTTGAGGATGACCATTTGGCTAGCCAAGCGTTCGGAAGGGCCCTGGAATTGATGGACGATAAAGACCGGGAAGCATTTCTCAGGTCCTTATCGGAAGCCGGGCATGACCGCATGGCGGATGAGTTGGGCCGCATGCCTCGCCAAAACCAATAACGAAGCTTGCGAAATGGCTTGGCAAAAGGATCAACCAAGCCGAGTAAGCTCAAGACCTCTCTCCATCCACTTGAAATTATGATGAAATGAGCCGACAATCGCGGGCGGGGCATTTTAAATTGCGCCCTTTTTTTGACGCTTGACTTCAGGAGCAGCATGGAATGGCAGCCACCAAGGAAGATACCCTTACCTATCAGTGGACGGGCAAGGACAGGCGGGGCAAGATACTCAAGGGGGAAAGAACCGGGCGCAACGAGACCATAATCAAGGCTGAGCTCCGGCAGCAGGGAATCACCCCAACGAAGGTTCGCAAAAAGCCTCAGGCTTTGTTCGGCGGCAGTTCCGGCAAACGCATCAAGGCCAAGGATATTGCTGCGTTTTCTCGCCAGCTGGCCACAATGCTGACGTCAGGGATACCACTTGTGCAATCTTTCTCGATCATTGCACAGGCGTCCGAAAACCCGCGCATGAAGAAGCTGCTGGATACAATTCGCAAGGATGTGGAATCTGGATCAACTTTTGGCGAGGCGCTCCGTAAACATCCGGTCTATTTCGATAACCTGTATGTCAGTCTGGTCGAGGCCGGCGAAAGCGCAGGCGTGCTTGATCAGGTCCTGGACTCCATTGCCAGCTATCAGGAGCGTATCGAGTCCATCAAAGGCAAGATCAAAAAGGCAATGTTCTATCCTGCGGCCGTTGTCGCCGTGGCGCTGGGTGTTACTGCCCTACTGCTCATCATCGTTATCCCGCAATTTGAGGACATGTTCCGCGGTTTTGGCGCTGACTTACCGGCATTTACGCGGTTTGTAGTCGGAATTTCTCACTTCATGCAAAGCCAAGGCTGGCTTATAATAATCGCGGGGGTGCTTTTTGTGGTAGGTTTTATCCAACTCAAAAAACGAAGCAGGCCATTCGAGCGTCTAATCGACCGCGTGTCACTGAAGCTCCCTATCATCGGGCCGGTGTTGGAAAAATCCGCGCTGGCGCGCTTCTCAAGCACGCTGGCAACGACATTTGCCGCTGGTGTGCCTTTAGTTGATGCGCTCAAAACGGTGGCTGGGGCCACTGGCAACATCGTCTATGAGGAGGCTGTCCACAAAGTGCGCGAGGATGTCGCTACCGGGCACCAGTTGCAGCTTTCTATGCAGCAAACCGGCCTCTTTCCACCCATGTTGATCCAGATGACAGCCATTGGTGAAGAGGCCGGCTCTCTGGACGCCATGCTCCAGAAGGTGGCTAATGTGTACGAGGAAGAAGTCAACAACACGGTCGACGCGCTTTCAAGCCTGCTTGAAC
>PXBU01000415.1 GCA_003566795.1 Puniceicoccaceae bacterium
GAAGCGATGCCACTCGACTAAATTATGTCGCTACGTGGCAGTTTTCGCCTTTTCGTAAAGCCACTTGTCCATCTTGTTCGCGGTGATGACACCGTAGTTCATGGTGCCGAGCCAGCCGGACATGATGATGCCGACGGAGCCGGCGTGGTAGAGGCCCTCGATCTGGTCGGAGAGTTCCATCGAGACTTTGAGCCCCTCGAACTTGGTGCCGAAAGAGGTGCCCTGCATCGACTTGGTGTAGTGGTTCACCGTGCGGGGGGTGGCGGCTTCGATGTGGTCGATCTTGTCGCGCACGCCGGGGATGAAGGTTTCGAGGCTGCTGACACACTCCTCGCACATGCGCGCCTTTTCCCGCTCGTATTCCTCGTCGCTGAGATTAGCCCACTCATCCCAACGGGCGTTGAGTGAGGCCACCACGGTGTAGCGGTCCTGCGAGAGGTGCGGGCGCGTCTCCGGATAATAGACCGAAAAGGTGTGGCTACTGGTATGGATCGAGGTCAGCTCGTCGATGGAATACTCGGGCGCTTTGGAGGTGAAGACGAGGTCCCCGATGTTCGGAATGCTCTCGCCCTTCTTGATGCCCATGTAAACCTGGCAGGAGCTGGTATTGTTGCGCACGGCTTTGGCCTCAGCCACGAAGGCGGGGTCGAATTTCTCCTCACCCACCAGCCACTCGATGGTGTTACGCACGTTGGCATTAGAGAGCACGGCCTTGCACTTGATGTTGCGGACGGGGAATTCTTCATCGCCAGTATTTTGGCTACGGGCCCGCACGCCCACGACCTTGCCGTCCTCGACATCGATACCATCGACCAAGGCACACTTGCGCACTTCGCAGCCGTTCCGCTTCAGTTCGGCCACCATTTTCTTGATCAGCACATCGGTGCCCCCCTGAAAGGTGAAAACGCCCTTGCTCATGAAATTGGAGAAGACGATGCCGTAGGTGATGGCAGGGTCGTCGATATGAGAACCGTTGGCGTAAGAGATGGGCTCCATCAACAGGCGATGCACATCGCTGCGACCAGGGAAGAACTCCTCGAACATTTCACCCGTGGTCTGAGTATTATCGTCGTAGAAATTCATTTGCCGCAGGTGAGTGTAGAAGGCCTCCACCTTTTCGCGGTCGACCTTGAAGTCCTCGACTAGAATTTTGGTAAAGTCCTCGCGGTCGAAGGTGGTCCACACATTCATCTGCGGATTAATGAAGCGGACGTCCTTAAGCTGATGGATGGAGTCAGCGATCTCCTTGGTCCAATACTTGCGACAGCTCTTCACCATCCCGTAGGGAAATCCGTGCAGCGAAATGTCGAAGATGTGCCCGCCGGGCCGCTTGAACCAAGTCGCAAGTCCGCCAAACTGGTAGTGGTGCTCCAACAGCAGAACCTTGTGCCCATTCTTCGCCAGGTAGTTCGCGCCGGTCAGTCCGCCCAAGCCGGAGCCGACGACCACCACGTCGTATTCATCTTCGATACCTTCAAGCCAATCTTTTGCCATAAACCGCAGGAGTTAGAAACTTAACTCCGGTAGAGAGAAGCAAAATTTTTCAGCTGCAAGCGAAAGACTTAAAAACCTCGAACACTCTGCGGTGCTCGCTCCATCAAGTCCGACTCGCGCTGTTTGGCTAGAAATTCGTCAAGCTGCCGCTGAAAGACCATCAGCCCGCCGCCCATCTTCTTGGCACGCACTTCTCCATCGCTGCGCACATAATCAAAGCCAAACGCCGAAGGCGGGGCCTCTTCTCCTTCAGCAACCGGTTTCGGATCTTCCCAAAAACCGCCGCCGCCCAAGAGCGCAAGCAACATGTTCATCTCAAATTCGGTGGTACTAGAACCGACGCGCTTATACAACTCCAACACCGACTTCCCATTTACATACAGCACGTGTATTTCCCAACCAGACCCGAGGGTGTTTTCCGCGATCTCCGACTGCCGGGGCTGGCGCCCGTCATCGGTCTTGAAATAGACACGCACCTGCGCTGAGCTGCCAAGGTACCGCATGTAGCGGGAGTAGGGCCCACCTTCACGTCGGCTCGTGCGCTCACCTGGATCTCGGAAAACAATCCCACCCGAAGCAAACAGGCGACGCTCCAGAGCTTCGCGGGTATCGCCGATCCGTGCGTCCGCAATCTGCGGCTGCATGAAGCCAATGACACAGAATAAAGAAAGAAAGAGTGGGTATTTCATGATTGAGAATTAATACCATTATGCGCTGACTAGACCCTCGATGCAAGTTTAAGCGCATGCAAAATAGCTTCTATACCAAATTTGACCTGGAACGCTTCCCCGAGAGTGCGCAACCGGATGCCCGCGAATACCGGAGTGCTTTTGAAATCGAACGTGACCGGATCGTCTTTTCTTACCCTTTCCGGCGTCTGCAGTCCAAAACCCAAGTCTTTCAATCCGGCGAATACGACTTCTATCGAACACGACTGACCCACTCCATCGAGGTGGCCAAAATCGGACGCTCCATCTGTAAATACCTCCGGGTCAACTCAGACCTGCTGGCGGACGACTTTTACATCGATCCGGATCTGACCGAGGCGGTTTGCCTGGCCCACGACATGGGGCACCCGCCCTTCGGACACATCGGCGAACGCAAACTCAACGAGCTGATGGCAGCACACGGCGGCTTTGAAGGCAACGGCCAGACCCTGCGTATCCTGACCGAACTGATCTACGAACGCCCCGGACGCACAAAAGGCATTGCCCCCACCCGCGCTTTTCTCGACGGGGTCATGAAATACAAGGCCCTCCACGCCGAGCACAAAGAAGCCACAGGCCGAGCCCCGGAGAACCACTTCATCTACGACGATCAAGCGCAGTGGCGGGAGACGGTCTTCGACGGGCAAAAGCCGCCCGCCGGGATGCAAAGTCCAGAGGCCCTCAACGCCTTCAAGAGTATCGAGTGCCAGATCATGGACTGGGCCGACGACACCGCCTACTCGCTCCACGACATCGTGGACGGCATCCACGCCCGCTACATCACCGCCGGGAGCCTTAACGACTGGGCCGAAGAACAGGAACTGAACGAGGCGCAGGCCCAGCAAGTCGACAAGCTCTGCCAAGTCATCCGCGAGAATCGCTACGAACCTTATTTTGGCAGCCGGATCGGTCGCTTTGTCCACGGCTGTTCGCTGGTGCGCCGCGAGGGCTTTCTCAGTGACCGGACCCAGCGGCACGCCTTCGACCTCAAGATCGATCCGGCGGTCAAGGCGGAAAGCAAGCTCTACAAACAGATCGCCCTCCACCTCATTTTCAAGTCCACCCAGCTCCAGCAGATTGAGTTCAAAGGCGGCTACATCCTGGAACGACTCTTTCAGGGACTGGCCGAACACTGCGCCGAAGGCAAAGGCGCGGGCCTTCGCATTCTCTCCCCCCAAGTCCTGGAACTAATGGATCATGAAACCAGCACCACCGGCCGCTACCGCCGCCTCTGCGACCACGTGGCCGGCCTGACCGACGGCCTCGCCGTGCGCACCTACAAGCGACTCTACGATGCCGATTTCGGGTCGATCGCGGAACTGGTCTAGTCTCCACCCTGTGGCGTGGAGTATATCATCATGAAATCAAGACGCATTAAAAAAGGACTGCATCCCGGATGGAAGACTTCCAGCAATTGAAGCATCGACTGGGTGCATCCCTCTTGCAGCAACGCCTCGACAAACAGGCCCAGCACCAGGCGCGCCAAACCCACCAAGGCGAGGGCATCTTCAAGCTGGAGCGCTTTCACCACATCTCGATCGACCGGTGGGCGGAGCGACTGCTGAAACTTTGCTTCCTCTGGGAGCGGGCGCATCGCAATATTTTCCAGATCCAAGTGATCGAGCAGGAATGGGTGCTGCCCCATCTACCTGCCGTTTTTGACGGCTTCCGGCTGCTCCAGCTCAGCGATCTGCACCTCGATATCCATCCCGATCTGGCTCCCGCTATCGCCCGGGCCGTCCGGAGCTGCCCGCACGATGCCCTCTGCATCACCGGCGACTTCCGTAGGACGACCAACACCGACCAGGAACCTTCGATGACACTGATGCCGCAAATCCTGGCGGCCACCAATGCCCCCAGCTTCGGTGTCCTGGGCAACCATGATTTTATCCAAAAAGTGCCCCGCCTGGAAGACTACGGGATGCGGATTTTACTGAACGAGGCCACCGCGCTGGAGCGTGAGGGGCAAAAGCTCTGGATCGCCGGGGTCGATGACCCGCACTTTTATAAAACCCACAACTTCGCCGCCGCGCGCGACGGCATCCCGTCCGAGGCCTGCTCGGTCCTACTCTGTCACTCTCCCGAGCCGCATGCAGCGGCCGCCCAATACGGCTTCGACCTCATGCTCTCCGGGCACACCCACGGCGGGCAAATCTGCCTGCCCGGCGGACGGCACTTGGTGAACTCCAGCAAAGGACTCGCCCGACCGTTCGTGAAAGGCCGCTGGCGGAGCGGTGACATGCTGGGCTACACCTCGCCCGGCACCGGCAGCAGCGGCGTGGCGGCCCGCCTGAATTGCCCGCCGGAGATCACCGTGCATGTTTTGAAATCAAGGAGTCTGATTCCTTGACTTGGAAGCCTTAATCAAAACCAAACCTATTGTTTTGCCGACGTATTATTTTGCCGCAGTTCTCGCACCCAAATGTTGCGGAAGCGTAAGCCTGAAGATGAACGATGCTTTTGCAGGCGGATCCGGTCGGGGCCGTGCGGCTCGTATTCCAGTGTTTTTTTAGCCTGGCTAAATATATGTTGACAGAGAGAGGTGGGCCCAGCTATCCTGGTGCTATGAATATACGAAGATGGAAAATTGAGGGTGAATCAGCTTACCACTGCATGACTCGTACGGTGAATGGTGAGCGTTTGTTTGAGGATCGTGAGAAGGAGGTGCTGCGTAAGATGATCTGGCAGGTGGCGGACTTCTGTGGGGTGCAGGTGCTGACCTAC
>PXBU01000433.1 GCA_003566795.1 Puniceicoccaceae bacterium
ATCCCATGATCCCGCCCTTCGATGCCCATTGCGGCGTCTCACCTGCTGGATTAGCTCAATTGGTAGAGCAGTTGACTCTTAATCAATTGGTTCGGGGTTCGAGTCCCCGATCCAGTAGGTCTTCTTTTTTTCAGGACGCCACCTTAGCTCAGCTGGTAGAGCAGTTGATTTGTAATCATCAGGTCGTCGGTTCGATCCCGACAGGTGGCTCCACCCAATTTACCGACGCCTCAGCGGCGCTGTAAATTGGAGTGCCCTGCCGTAGCTCCCTGAGCGAAGGCGGGCAGACTCCCAGGGGAAATTCAAGTGACACCCACTTCCCTGGGGAGAGGAAAGCCCTACGGAGTGGTTGTTTTGCATCAGTCATGACGCATCCGCTATTCGCGACTTTTCCGTAGGGGTGGTGCTCGCGCCACCCGCGAGCATTCGGGGGCGTGAAGGCCTTTGCGTAAACCCTCGCACGCTCGCGGGCTTCCCACCATTCGACAAAGCTCATGGTCAATGATAGGAAAGCCCCGGATTCAGCCTAACTTGATGGCTGTCCTATAACTTTCTTTTGTTGTAATCAGATCTGCCCAAGATCGTTAATTGTGTAGCGAACAATTTGTGGTATGCTAACTTAAACCCAAGTGAAAAAGGAAACCTCTACCCCTCCCAAGGCTCGTCTCCCGGCCGCCCTCAAGCTGCTGGGGCTGGCGGCTGCCTTTTTTGCGGTGGTGCCGGCCGGCTTGGCCGGGGACGCACCGGCTTGGCATTCGGGTGCTGACATCCTGGATTTTTATGAGGTGCGCGAGAATCCTGCTGCCCGTGCCGAAGCCGCGCGTGAGTTACGATTGTTGCAGGAAAACGCCCGCGACACTGCCCGCGCACTGGCCGAACAACGTGGCATGCCGCTGCGCCTGCTGCTCCCGGACGGGGGCATAAAGGAGGTCCAGGCAGTCGACGACGATGGTGAATTAATTTACTACTTCACCCACAACGATATGGCAGCGATCTCCACCGGTGCCGATGTCCTGCGGCTTAGTCCGTGGGACCTGCGCGGCGCGGGTCTGCGCGTCGGCATGTGGGACGGCGGCGCGGGGCGCTCCAGCCACCAGGAATTTACGGGCGGTCGGATGTTGAATATGGACAACGTTGCCTCGATCGACCACGCCACGCACGTAGGTGGCACGCTCGCCGCCGCGGGTGTGGTGGCCCGGGCCCAGGGGATGGCACCGGAGGTCGTGGTGGAGAGCTTCGACTGGAACAACGACAAGGCCCAGATGACTGAGCGCGCGGCTGGTGGAACGAATGATCCGGACAGTCTCTACATCTCCAACCACAGCTATGGTGTGATCACCGGTTGGTTCCGGACTGGCGGCAGCAACCCAGCCTTCATCTGGTATGGCTCCGGCACAAACGCCAGCTCGATCGATCCACGTTTCGGCACCTATAACACCTTTGCCCGCGACACTGATGCCATCGCTTACAATGCGCCCTACTACCTGATCGTACGGAGCGCCGGAAATGACCGCACCGACAATCCCAGCGCTGGTCAGACCGTGCAGCTTTCTCCATCGTCCAGCGAGACGGTTGCCTACGATCCCGCCCTCCACCCCGCAGGCGACGGCGTCTACCGCGACGGTTTCGACACGCTCGGCTTCGACGCGGTCGCAAAGAATGCACTCACCGTCGGCTCGGTCACCGATGCGGTGAGCAGCGGGCTGCGCGATCCCTCGGTGGCCAACATCTCGAACTTTTCCTCCTGGGGCCCGACTGACGATGGTCGTATCAAGCCGGATGTCGTCGCCAATGGGCAAGGCGTCTACTCGACACGCAACGGCGACACGGCCTACTCCACTCTCAGCGGGACCAGCATGTCGGCCCCCAATGCGACGGGAACCGCGCTCTTGCTGATCGAGCAATTCCGCAAGCTCTTTCCCGGCCAAAATATGCTTTCGAGCACTCTGCGCGGCCTCCTCATTCACACCGCCGACGACCTCGCTACCCCCGGACCGAACTACAGCTACGGCTGGGGCCTGATCAACGGCGTCCGCGCCGCCGAACTAATCAGCGACCACGCCGCCCAGCCCGAGCGCCTGCGCCTCACCGAATCAGTCATCACCCCGGCCGAATCGTCCTTTGTGCACGAATTCGTATGGGACGGAGTCAGCCCGATCCGCGCCACACTCGCCTGGACAGATCCGCCCGGCACCGCCACGACTACCAGCGACCTGCGCTCTCCCCGCCTCCGCAACAACCTCGATCTGCGCATCATCGGCCCCGACAACTCCGTCTACTTTCCCTTCGTGATGCCCTTCGTCGGCACCTGGACGGTGGAGTCAATGGCTCTCCCGGCCACCACCGGCGTCAACAATACCGACAATGTCGAGCAAGTCCTCATCGCCGCGCCCTCTGACCCCGGTGTTTATCGCGTTGAGGTAACTTACCAGGGCACCCTGACGGACAACCAGCAAGCCTTCTCCCTCCTGCTCGACGGGTCCTCTGGCGAGGAACCACCCCCGCCGCCGCTTGCGATCCTTGAAGTCTCGCCCAGCGTCGCCTTCAGCGGGAGTGCCTTTACGATGACTCTCGGCGGCCGCTCGCTCGAACTCGCTGATGCCGTTCGCCTCGAGCGCGCTGCCGCACCGACCATCCATGCCACCAACCTCCGTATGTCGGGCAACAACCTCCTCGCCGACTTCGACCTGACCGATGCCGCTTCCGGGCTCTGGGATGTCGCCGCTTCGAGCCCGGACGAGACCGCCACCCTTCCCGATGGCTTCACCGTCCGCGGTGCGATCTGGTCGGAGGATTTCAACGGGCCCTCGGCGACCGATTGGACTTCGCAGATTTTCGGCGGCATGGGCTCCAACAACTGGACCCTTACGAGCAACACCCCGCACAGTCCGCCGAATGCATACTTCGCCCCAGCTCCGGGCACTCGCTCGCAAACCGCACTCGTCTCGCCGATTATTCCGGTTCCATCGAGTGCGAGCAACCTCCAGTTGCGTTTCTGGCACAACTTCGACTTTGAGACCCGCCGCGACGGCGGACGGATGGAATATTCGGTCAACGGAGGCGACTCATGGACCGCAGTCACCAACGACAGCGGGACCGTTCGCTTCGTCTCCAACGGTTACAACAGCACAGTTTTCCAAGGGGGCAACCCGAATACCCGCAACCCCTTCGGAGCCAATACTCCGTTCTGGAGCGGAAACAGTAGCGGCTACATTGAGACGGTCGTCAACTTTACCAGCGACAGCGAGGTCGCCGGCGCGGATCTTCGCCTGCGCTGGGTCCTCGCCACCGATGCCTCCAACGCCAGCCCCGGATGGACCGTCGATAGCATGGTCATTCTGGCGGAGGGCGACATCGGCAATCAGGCCCCGGTCATCGTTGAGCCGGTTAATGTCCCCGGAGCCTCCACCGAGACGATCAATGCCGGCACCGAAGACGAACAAGAGCGCTTCCTGGTAGACACCGTCTCGGCCCCGCTCACGGTGGTGGCGACGGACGATGGCGGCTCCGAGCAAATCACCTACAATTGGACCGCGAGCGGCCCCGCCCCGGTCTTTTTTCTCAGCAACAACAGCAATGATGCCGACAGCACCGAAGCATTCTTCGAGATGGCAGGGATCTACCAAGTCAATGTTTCCGTGACCGACGGCCAGGGACTCAGCACAGTATCGACTGCCTCCCTCAACGTGCGCTCGCAGCCCAGCGGCGTCACCGTGACCCCTGCATCGGCGAGTCTCGACCTCGACGCGACACTGGCGTTCTCCGCCGCGTTGATTGACCAATTCGACGAAGTGCTCAGCTCCGACCCGTCCCTCTTTGCCTGGAGCGCCAGTGCGGGGATGATCTCCTCTACCGGTTTTTATGAGGCAACCGCCGCCGGTGAGAATATCACCATCACCGCCACGACGACCTCCGGTGAATCGCTCGCCGGGAATGCGCAGGTCACCGTCTTGCAAGCGCAGGCCACCGTCATTCTCGATGGCCTCGAAAGGGTCTTTGACGGTGAGCCCAAACCCGTCACCGTTACGACCGACCCTGTAGGATTAGCAGTCTCGGTAAGTTACGACGGTGAGCCGACCGCTCCTTCGGCAGTTGGGGAATATGCGGTGGAAGCCATCGTCACCGACCCGAATTACAGCGGCATCGCGACCGGCACGCTCATCATCACCGAAGGGGTCAACCCCGATGCCAAGGCCTATGAGGCGTGGATTGAAGGTTTCGACCTCGTGGGCGAAGACGCCCACCCCGATGCGGATCCCGATGGCGATGGCCTGAGCAACTACGTTGAATGGCTCTTCGACTTTGACCCCAGCGACCCCAATGATACGCTCAAAGCTACGCTGGAGCGCACACCCGAGAGCTTCGTCCTGCGGATCAACCGCGTCATCACTGCGGGCACCTTTGAACTCCTCGACTCCAGCGATCTGGTGGACTGGGAGATTCTCGTGACCCTCGAAATTGAGGCTGCCGCCGATGCCTACGACGTCGATCGCTCCGACTGGAAAAATAACGACGACCCCAGTCGCTTCCTCCGTCTCCGCTACACACCCCCAGAGCGCAGCTTCTAGGTTTGGACAATTTAAGTGACACCCAGTTGCCACAGATCGTGGTGCGTGGTCGGGATTTTGCCGGTCGATGCGCACGCCCCAGCCACGGCGGTCGCGGGATGAATCCTCGCGACTACGGGTTCAGCCTAACTTGATGGGTATCCTGTAACTTCTCGATTCTTTAATTTGACATCATTGAAATTATAAAAGAGTTTCTTGGGGTGAAAGCCGCAAGACATGAGCCAAGAAAGATCAACCCTGTGCCATCGTTAAAGAGGGACATGGTAGATGCTGTCCGTGGACGGGGATTTAAAACCGTTACCAGGGAAGATCTAAAAGAGGAGATGCAAGCGGCATGCGAGAAATCCAGCGGAA
>PXBU01000150.1 GCA_003566795.1 Puniceicoccaceae bacterium
AGCGCTTGGGTGTCACCGGTCACCCGAATCATCAGGTCGCCGGTTCGATTTTTCTGAAAGAAGGCGAGGGGGAGGCTTTGCAATTTTTCAAAAACGTTAACCCGGACCTTTTCCAGCACATGCATGCCAGCGAAGGCCATGTAATAGCCATTCACAAAAGTGCCGCCGGCGCGGAATAAAAAAACTACCGGAATCGACAGCAGAATCGCAACCAGCGCCCAGCCGGTGGGCGGGTCTGCTGAGGTAACCAGCGGGACCAGTACCTTGATTACGTAAGGCAGCCCCGCACCGGACGCCGCAGCCGCAATAAAGCCTGCCAGCAAGCCAATGATGAACTGCACCCGAACCTCTTTGAGGTAGCCAAAATACGGATAAAAACGTTTTAGCAATGACATAGCTTTGAGTCTTTATGCATAGAACTCTGCGATCACTTCCACCACGCGTTCAATCATTTCCGGGGTCAAGTCCGGGTAGATCGGCAGTGCCAGACTCATCGCGGCGGCTCGCTCGGCGTATGGGAAGTCTCCCTGCTGGTAAGCCAGCAGGCGGAAGCATTCCTGCTGGTGCAGGGCGAGTGGGTAGTAGATTTCGCAGCCCACGCCATTCGATTTGAGGTGCGCCATCAACTCGTCCCGCTGCTCAGCGTAGATTATGAACTGGTTATAGATGTGAAAGTTGCCCGCCTGCTCAGTCGGTAACACGATGCCGCGTTCGAGCGAGCGCTCGAGTTGGGAAATGTCACGGGCGAGGCCTGCTGCCTCGAAAAGCTTCCGGTAGAGCGCGGCATTGGTCCGTCGTTTTTCATGCCAGCTGTTGAGGTGAGGGAGCTTGACGTTTAATACCGCCGCTTGCAGGGCATCCAGACGGAAATTACCTCCGATTCGCGGGTGGAAGTATTTTGGCTCCATGCCGTGGTTACGGAGTTGGCGCGCGATGGCAGCGTAGTCGGCATCGTCGGTCACGAGCATCCCCCCGTCACCGAAGCCACCCAGATTCTTGGTGGGGAAAAAGGAGAGGCAACCGACATGGCCAAACGAGCCGGCCGGGCGGTCGTTCTGTTTGGCTCCGATCGCTTGAGCGGCGTCCTCGATCACCAACAAATCGTGATCGCGCGCCAAGCGGTTGATCATCTTCATCGGAGCCATTTGTCCGAACAGATGAACCGGCGCGATTGCGCGCGTTCTGGGTGTAATGGCCGCCTCGATTTTAGCGACGTCGAGATTGAAGCTAGCAGGCTCGATGTCGACGAATACCGGCTTGGCACCCAAGCGGACAATCGATCCCGCCGTGCCAAAAAAAGTATAAGGAGTGGTGATGACTTCGTCACCTTCGCCGATGCCCATCGCCATCATGGCGACGATGAGGGCATCTGTGCCGGAGGATAGGCCGACCGCATGCCCGACACCACAATAACTCGCCACGCCGTGTTCGAAGCATTCGACTTCCGGGCCAAGTATGAAGTGCTGTGATCTGACGACTTCAGCGACTGCGGCATCGAGTTCGGCGGCGAGTGCCTGATACTGCGGCTTCAAATCGAGTAGTGGGACTTTTATGGGAGATTCGCTCATGGAATTTTGCCAGCCATCTTCATGACTTGTGGCAAATAGTCTAGCTTCGATCTGACGGGATGATGCCGGACTCGAACATATTTGCGTTTTACATCGTCAAGAAGTAGGTTATCGCAGGATCTTGAAGTGATTTAACCGAATCTACGATGACTGAAACCAACACAACTACCGACGATCTGCTTGTTGTCCGCGACCTGAAGGTGCATTTCCCGGTGCTGGGAGGTGTCCTGCAGCGCACGATTGATTATGTCCGGGCGGTGGATGGGATCAGCTTCAGGGTCCCGCGCGGTAAAACAGTCGGCTTGGTCGGCGAAAGTGGTAGTGGGAAAACGACAACGGGGCGGGCCATTGCGCGCCTGGTGCCGCTGACGGAGGGTAGCATTAGCTATCAGGGCGTGGAGACCAGCGCTCTCAGCGATCGGGAGTTTCAGAGCTACCGTAAGAGAATGCAGGTCATCTTCCAGGATCCCTTCGGCTCACTGAATCCGCGCATGACGATTTTCAGTATCATAGCCGAGCCGCTCGATATCCATTTCAAGGATTGGTCGCGTAGTCAGCAGGAGGATCGCGTCGCGGCGTTGCTGCGAAAAGTCGGGCTCGATGCCGACTTCATGCAACGCTACCCGCACCAGTTCAGTGGGGGGCAGCGGCAACGCATCGGAATTGCGCGGGCACTCGCGGTCGAGCCGGAGTTCATTATTTGCGACGAGCCAGTGAGTGCACTGGACGTCTCAGTGCAGGCCCAGATCGTCAACCTCTTGCAGGATCTTCAGGATGAACTCGGACTTACCTACCTGTTTATTGCCCATGACCTCGCCGTAGTGGAGCACATCAGTGATGAGGTGTTGGTGATGTCACAGGGAAAGATCGTGGAGCAAGCCAGCGCAGAGGCGATCTACCGCGATCCCCAACATCCCTACACCAAAAAGTTACTGGCCGCCGTGCCGCAGATCTGATGCGTCACTGGGTGTCTTGCTGGAGCGCCAGATGTGAGTGGTCCAGTGGTTCGGGCCAACCTCCTCGCTGTCGTAGTCAAAGGCTTCGTCCTCCAGTTGCTCGCAGAGATGGACGGGCTGGAAGCGTGTATGCAGCACCACGGTTTGGCCGCGCCCGAGTTGCCGCACCGCCTCAAGGCCCTTCTGAAGTGGAGTGGGCGGTTCGAGCAAGCGCAGGTCCAGCTCTTGATGGACAGTGTTGCCAGCGTACTAAATCAAAGGACATCCACTGATTTCAGCGGGGCTCCGATGTGTAGCGCACTACTTTTGCCTTTTGAACCGAGCCGTAAAGAGGGGTGCTCTATAATTTTCTCCTATAATTCTATTCCTTCCTGCAGATGCTACCGATGCCCTCAGTCCTCAAGGGCCTCTACGCGGAGGAACATTTTGCCTTGATCGGTGGGGACCGTTGCCTTGCGTGGCTGATAGCCTTCGACCGCGCTGCCGTCATTGACCGGCACCACACTGCTGGGAGTCCAGTCATTGTCCAGCGTGTTGCTTTCCTGTAGCGTGTATTGCGCGCCGACGGTGCGCTCTTTCCAGCGGATGATCAGGTCGGAACCGGACGTTTCCGTGGTGGTGAGGCTGCCTGTCGGTTCGACGGGCGAGGTGCCGAAGAGGAATTCCTGCAAGTTGGTGAAGCCGTCGCCATCGGCGTCGTCATCGCGTCCGCGCAGGTTCACGTCGGGGATTTGCGTGGCCCAGGTGTCAAAGGCGGACGGAGCGGGGTGGATGGTGGCGATGGAGGTGGATCCGGTGTGGCCGGAACCATCGTCCACCGTGAACGTCAGGTCGCTGCCGGAGACGGTGGGCGTGACGCTCACACCGGTGAGCACCCCATCGGTGAAGTTGCCCGAGCTGCCGCTGAAGCCGCCGGTGCCGCCGAAGGTCACCGTGCCGGTGAAGGAGGTGGCGGTGGCATCGGAGGCATCCTTCGCCGTGATCATGATACCGGTGATGGGCGTGCCCACGGTTTGCGGCGAGGCGATGGAGGAGATCTCGAAACGATCAACCGGGCCAGGACCTGGTTCCTCAGCCACCGAGACGGTGAAGGTGCCGTCGCCGTTGTCCGTGGCGACAAGATCGAGGTCGGTGCTGGAGCGGAAGGTGAAGCCGTTCTCAATGATGGTGTTCACCGTGGCGAGATCCGGGAAATAATTGCCGAAGCTGGCGGTGAAGGTGGATCCCGGCGCGGTGAAGTCGAACCAACTGTTTCCAGTGCTGGTGTCGCTGCCACTCACCATCCGGACCGCGCCTGAGAAATTGACGACACCTCCTGCCAGGGTCACATGCAAGTTCTTGTTATTGTCCCTCGACACGTTGGTGAGGCTGCCGCTTTCGAAATTGAGCGTCCCGTCACGATTCACCGTGATTCCCATGTTGAAGTTGTCGTGTCTTCTGAATTGGTTAGCGCTGGCGAAGGTGTAGGTGAGGGAGGAGAGTCCGTTACCCACGTTTCCGTCGCCGATCGTGGTGGTGGTGTTTGCGCGGATAATGGTGCCATTGCCATTCAGGTTGGAGGTGACGGCGAAATTGACGCTTCCTCGGATCACATCCACGGTCGGAGTCGCGGCATTGTTATTATTGCTGGGATTGAGCTGTGGAACGTTGGTGGTGGGCGAGTTGTTGGTAGCGTCGATAACGATGCGCTCTGCCGAACCCTGGAAGCTGAGGCCCGTTCTGCCGGGTTCGAAATCCACCGGCACGCCGTTGCCGTCCCAGTTGGCGGCGTTCGTCCAGTCGCCGTCGGCGGCTCCGGTCCAGCGGTAGATGCCCGGGGTGGTGGAAGCCGTGGTGAACGACCAGGTCGTGTCGTCGGCGATTCCGGCGAAGGCGTTTTCGGAGAGATCCTCGATGGCGGTGCTGCCGATATGGATGGCATAGGTTGCGGTGCTGGCGAGGTTGCCTGCCGGGTTGATGGTCAATACGGCACCTTCGACGCTGACTTGGGATTCATCGGTGATGTCGATGGCGGTCTCGGTGCCGTCGGTCAGGTTCTTGAGGGTGATGAAGCCGGTGGCGGCCACGATTTCCTCATCGAAGGTGACTTCTAGCCGCGTGCCGATTGGCACATCGGTCTCTCCGTTGGGCGGGTCAAATGAGATGACAACCGGGGGCGTGGTGTCGGGGACCTCGGTGGTGGCAGAGGCTGCGGGAGACCAGTCGGTCGCGTTTTGGGCCGGGCTCTTGTCGCGGGCGCGGACGCGGTAGCTGTAGGTGGTGCCGTGTTGGAGGCCGTTGTCCACATATGTCGGGCTGTCTTGCCAGCCGCTGTCGCTGCCGCCCGGGTTGCCGGAGGTTTCCTCGAAGTAGTATTCGACGCCGCTGGGGTCGC
>PXBU01000022.1 GCA_003566795.1 Puniceicoccaceae bacterium
AAAACCGTAGAAACCGGCGGCGACCTGATCGACGACCTCACGGAAGCGGAACCGGAGGGCTGAGAGCTGAGACTTGAGACCTGAGGGAGGGACGCGGATAAGCATGAAACCAAAGATACATCAAGGTGATCGGACCGAGGCTCTGCGGCGGCGGACCAAGGACTTTGCCCGTGAGACAATTCATTTTTTTACGGAGATGGACTTACGCTCCGAAGCGAGACGCATTCTCGGTCGGCAGATGGTTCGCTCAGGCACCTCGGTAGGCGCAAACTACCGCGAGGCCAGTCGGGCGCGCAGCGATGCGGAATTTATCGCCAAGATTGAACTTTGCGCTCAGGAAGCCGATGAAACGCAATACTGGCTCGAACTCCTCGAGGAGGCCTGCAAACTCCCCGCCGCTCAAATCAAGCCCCTGTGGGAAGAAGCCGATGAACTCATTCGCATCTTCGTCACCATGGCCAAAAACACGAAAAACAAATAACTCTCAACCCTCTCAAGTCTCAGGTCTCAAGTCTCAGCCCTCTCAAGTCTCAGCCCTCTCAAGTCTCAGCCCTCTCAAGTCTCAGCCCTCTCAAGTCTCAGCCCTCTCAGGTCTCAAGTCTCAGCCCTCATTCCTCTCTAATGTCCGACACTCTAACAGCCCAGTATCAAAAGCGGCGCACTCGCTCCGACGCCTCCCGCAAGAAGGCGCTGTGGATCTCGCTGTTGCAGGCACTGGTGGTGCTGGTGCTGCTACTGGCCTGTGCCCGCTTTGTGACCGTGCTGGTGCTGAGCTTGCGGGAGGAACCGGTCTTCTCAGCTCCCAAAACGATCTACCTGCCACAGCGCCAACTGGACCACCAGATGGCTGTGGCGGAATTTCAAAATGCAGCGGCCACCCCCGCCACCATCCCACAGCTGACCACCGAGAGTCTGCTGGCCAGTGCCCCCGCCCTACCCGCCGTGCCCAATGTTGATTTTACTCCGGTCGAGAGTGAGGCGCTGGTCACCGACGCCGACGCGCTTTTTGGTGAGTCCGGGCTGATGGGTGCGCTCGGTGCGCTCAGTTCGCAGGCCTCAAGTGTCTCCTTCCTGGGGATCAGCGAGGAGGCGGCGCGCTTTGTTATCGTGATGGATATTTCCGGCTCCGTGGTCAACAGTGCCGAAGCGGCTGGCGTGGACTTCAACTCCATCCGCGAAGAGGCCAAGACGCTGATCCAAAATCTCAATGCCAACACACTCTTCGGATTCGTACAGCATTCCCGTCGATTTGATACCTTTCAGGATAGCCTAATACCGGCCACCGTCGCCAACAAGGAATTGGCGACCGACTGGCTGGACCGCCGGTTTCGCACCTCCGGCACGTCCGGCAGCGGTTGGCGGGGCGGCCCGGACGGCTCGGATGGAATTTTACCCATCCTCGATTTCGTCTTTTCCATGCAGCCGGATGTTATCTTCCTGATCTCTGATGGCGGCTATTTCACCAGCGATGGCAACCGCCCCGTGCCACTCGACCAAATTCTGCGCCGTATCCGTGATCGTCAAAGTGACTTGCCGCAAAATGCCCGCATCCATGCGATTCACTTCCCGGACCCCCGGAACATTCAGGATGGTCGTGTCGGTGGTGGAATGCGCCGCATCGCCACGAACAACGATGGCCAATACCGCCGAATCGGCGACTAGCTTTTTGAGGAATGAGAGCTGAAACTTGAGACCTGAGAGCACAGAACTGAAAACCGAAAACAAAACATAATGAAAAAAATCCGCCGCCGGCATCAAGAGCCAGAAGAGTTCCAGATGGCACCCATGATTGACATGGTGTTTTTGCTGCTGGTTTTCTTTATGACGGTCGCCTCGGTGGCGCAGAGCCAACGGCAGGTCGAGTTGGATCTACCGGAGTCGCAGGAAAGCAAGATCCCCGAGGACGCCTCCGGTCGCGGCATCCTCTCCATCGATGCCGAAGGTCGCTACTATATCGGGGACCAGCCCCACACCCTCGAAGAAATCAAAGCTGCCATCAGTGAACGCATCCGCCGCGACCCCGAGCTACAAATCCAGGTCCGCGCCGACCGCCAGACCGAATACGCCGCCGTGCAAAAACTACTGCGAACCGCCGCCGAATCCGGTGCCTACGAAATCATCTACGCCACTTACGAAGCACGATGAGACGCTTAAAGAAGAAGCCCGATGCCAAGCCGCAAATTCCGATTGCGCCGCTGATCGATGCTGTCTTTCTGCTGCTCATCTACTTTATGGTGACTTCCTCGCTGGAACGCCAGGAGGCGGACATTTCCTTTGAGCTGCCCGGCACAGTTGAGCAGGAAGAGCCGCTGGAAATGCCGGATGAGCAGATCATCGAGATCCGCCAAGACGGGCAAGTCGTGGTGAATGAATTCAACTACGACAGCCCTCAATCCACCCGCTTGGTCGAACTCCAGGCCATGCTGACCCGGCTGCAGGAATCCAGCCGGGCCAACCAGACCGATACCCAGGTCACCATCGCCCCCGCTCCGAGCACAAAACACGAGCGCATCATCCAAGTAATGGATGCCGTGGCCGCGGCGGACATCACCGGCGTGAATTTCGCACTGGACGAATAGTTTGGCCTATCCTCGACCTTGCTCTCGCCACCTCGACAGGCTCGGGATCGAAAGACAAGTTCGCTACACGGATGAACAGCCAATTTAATGCGGCACCAGCGGCTGGTTCTGGCTCATGCAGTGCAGCGCGCCGCCCTCGTGGATAATATCCGAGCAGTCGAAGCCAACTACCTCGCGGCCGGGAAAACAGTCGCCCAAAACATCCAGCGCTCGTCGATCCAGCTCCGGCTGGCGATAGCTAGGCACCAGCACGGCACCGTTGAGCACCAGGTAGTTCAGGTAGCTGGCGGCCAACGGCTCACCGCTAGCATCACTCAGACTGGGCATGGGCAAGTGAACGCAGTCGAAGGGCAGACCATCCGGCGTGCGGAAGTCGTGCACACGCCTGCCGTTTTCCTGGAGCGCCTCAAAATTTGGGTTCGCCGGGTCCTCGGTATGCGCCAACAGGATACCATCAGGCTTGAAAAAGCGCGCCAGATTATCAATATGCCCATCGGTATCGTCGCCGGCCAGGCCGTCTTTTAGCCACAGCACGGAATCCAGCCCCAGCCCCGCGCAGAGCTTTTGCTCCATCGCCTGAATCGACGTTTCGCCGTTGCGGTTAGGATTGAGCAGCACGGCTTCGGTGGTAAGGAGTTGGCCCAGACCATTGCTCTCGACCGCCCCACCCTCGAGCACGGCTTCGAACTTCAAGTGGCGCAGTGCGAGGTGATCCGCGATCCACGCAGTGGCACGATCATCCTGCTGGTAGCGCGGAAACTTCCCACCCCAGGCATTGAAGCGCCAGTCCGCCACCGCCAGTTCAGATCCGCCCTGACTGCGTAAAAAAATCGGGCCGTAATCCCGGATCCAAATATCATCCGTCGCACAATCAAACAGCTCGATGCGATCCGGTGCGCCCGCCGCGTTGAGCAGGTCCAGTAATGCCCGCTGCTCCGCTGCCGCACACAAAACGCAGACCCTCTGATACCGGGCCGCCAGCAAGTAGAGCTGGACGAGTTGCTCGCGGACAACTTGCAAACGACCGGGCCAAAGATCATCGCGCAGCGGCCAGGCAAACCAGACCGCTGCCTGAGCCTCCCACTCGGCCGGAAACCGGTAAGCCAAATCCTTGGGTGTCTGCTCGAGTGGCATCAGTCTAAAAGTCGGCGTGTGAGGTCGTCAAAACTGTCGATGCGCCGGTCACGGAAGAAGGGCCAAATGCGTCGTGTCGCCTCCAGCGCCTGCAAATCGCAGTCGGCCAACAAGACTTCGTCTTCCGAGGCGGAGGCCCGCGCCACCACCTGCCCATAAAAATCACTGACAAAAGATTGACCCCAAAACTCGGTGTCACCCTCCGTCCCGGTGCGATTCACCGCCGCCACGTAACAGCCGTTGGCCACGGCGTGTCCACGCTGCACCGTCTCCCAGGCATTGTGCTGGGCCGCCCCCAACTCGGCTTTTTCCTCCGGCAGCCACCCGATGGCGGTGGGATAAAAAATGATTTCCGCTCCGCCCAGGGCGGCCATCCGCGCGGCTTCGGGATACCACTGATCCCAGCAAATTAGCACAGCGATTTTACCGAACTGCGTCTGCCAGACCTGGTAGCCCAGATCGCCTGGGGTGAAATAAAACTTCTCCTCAAATCCCGGATCCTGCGGAATGTGCATCTTGCGGTATTTGCCGAGATAGCTGCCATCGGCATCGATGACTGCGGCAGTGTTATGATAGATGCCGGGAGCCCGTCGCTCAAAAAGCGCCGCGATCACGACTACACCCAATTCAGCAGCCACCTCGCACAAGACCTCGGTGGTGGGGCCGGGCACCGACTCAGCGAGATCGAATAGCTGCGGATCCTGCTCACGGCAGAAATAAGGCAAGTTAAACAGCTCCTGGGTGCAGATAATCTGCGCCCCTCTCCGCGCCGCCTCCCGAATGCGCTCCACACAGCGGGCCAGATTCAAATCGGCCGAGCCGTAGTCACGTCCCTGAATCAGAGCAATGCGGCGCGTGCGGTCTTCAGCCATCAGTAAACCACCTTGTTAAGCGGATACTCCACGATCCCCTCGGCCCCACGAAGCTTCAGCTCTGGGATGATCTCACGCACGATTTTCTCGTCAATAATGGTATCCAACGCCACCCAGTTCTCGTCCGCCAGACGATTGATGGTCGGATTGCGCAGAGCTCCGAGGTCTTCCAAAATAGCGTCCAATTTGGATCGCTCGACATTCAGTTTCAGCCCCACCTTGGTGTGCGCTTCGAGGGCGGCTTGCAGCAGCATAGCGATACTCTCGATTTTACGGCGCTTCTCCCGGTCATTCCAGGCATCTTTGTTGGC
>PXBU01000083.1 GCA_003566795.1 Puniceicoccaceae bacterium
GGGCTGATTTCGACCAGGCGGTAGAACTGGCGGGGAGCCTCCAGCACTTGAATTGAATGGAGTATCTCCGCCGCAGCTTCGTTGGCGTGGAAGACCTCGTTGGCGTTGTGCCAGGATTCGAGGTCGTCGGAAACTTGCAGGACGTAGCTGGCGTTGGGCTGTGGCACCCAGCTCAGCTGGGGACTGCTGGCGTGCGCTGGCCAAGACATGGTGACGCGGGTGCTGCTGCTCTGAGGCGTCGACCCCTGTTCTGCTGGCACGGGAACACGCACGATGACGATGCCGGAGCCGCCGTCGCCGCCCTGGTGCGGGTCGCCGAGGCTGGATGCGCCGCCACCGCCGCCAGTGTTGGGTGCGCCGGGTGAGCCATCCGTATTGCGACCGCCGTCGCCACCGCCGCCGATGCCGCCGCTGCCGGCGGAGGACTGGCCGGAGCCGCCACCGCCGCCGCCGTAGTAGGTCCAGGTGCCGCTGATGGCGGTGCCATGGCCCGCGCCGCCGTGGCCACCTTGGCCCGGAGCGGCATCGCTGCCGGGAGCCCCGGCACCGCCGCCACCAGCGCCGGCTCGATTTGTGCCAATATCCAGTGTGCCCAAACCTCCGGGATGGCCGTATCCGCCCGAGGGAGAATCGGGCTGGAGTGCCAGGCCGCGATAGGGAACAAAACTGTCGGAGGAAATGGGTGCTCCACCGCCGCCGCTGCCGCCGTCACCGGTCTGGTTTTGGCCCCGGGCGTTGCCGCCTCCGATGGCGATCAAGTCGCCAAAGACGGAGCTTTCACCCTGGCCAGAAAATTCGCCGACGCCGACAGCACCCGCGCCGCCATCGCCTACCTGAATGGGTATAGCTCCGGAGGTGATTGGAATCGTGGTCTCAATCACACCCCCGGCACCACCACCACCGCCACCCCAGTGGTTGTTGCTGCTGCCAGCACCGCCCCCGCCGCCAGCGACGACCAGGACGTCGATCTCGCCACTGCCGGAGGTCACTTCAAAGGCGTGCGAGCCAACCTCGGTGAAGCTGTGGATGCGGTAGTTCTGCCCGTCGATCTCCACTAGCTCCACGGTGCCGCCCTCGCTGTCGATCATCGGTGGCGGGGTTGTCAGCTCCAGCGTTAACCCGATCGTCGCATCGGACTCAGGCGTTGGGCCTTGCGCGATCAACTCGACCTGATACTCGCCCGGCACGTCCAAGACCACCCTTGTGTTGGGCTGGTTGGGGTGCAGGAAGATGGGGTTGCCCGGGCCGCTGACGGACTGCCATTGATAGGTCACATCCTCCGCCGCGATGTTGAGACCAATATCGGCGGAGATGTCCAGCATGAGTGTCGAGTTGGGCAGCACTGCACGAGTCGTGGCTGAGTTGTTGGTCAGGCGGATTCGGTCGAGGGCGCTCAGGTCCTCAATTTGCTGGGTGTAGAGGCTTTGCGGCACGACATGCTGGTTGTGGGACTCCCAGTAGCCGTAGCTCCAGCCGTAGTTACTCAGATTCCAACTATGGAAGGGACCATTCTCCTTGGTGCCCACGTGGCCGATGGCCCAATTCTGGGCGGTGGGCGGCTGCTCACATACCAGGCCGCCCCGGGTGTTCCATGCCACGAAATTGGCACCGGCCCAGCCATGGCCGGTGCCATACCTTAAACGATTCATCAGCGCGATGGCATCGCTTTCCTGCACGTTGTCATACAAGCCGCCGACGGCCCAGCGATGGTGCGGTTCACTGTAGGTGAGGCTCTGGTCCGCCTGGCTGTCGGAGAACACATTCGGTCCGGCCACCCGCGCACCCAGCACGAAGGCATGGCGACTGTTGATCGCATAGCAATTGCGCACGAGGCCCTTCTGCCCCTGGAAATGGAAGCCGTAGCGTCCGACATAAACGCCAGTGTCCTGATGATAGCGCCCGCTGGAGTCGTATTCCGGCCAGGAATAGAAATTGGTCGGCGCGGCGAGCGCAGAGCTATTTTCAATCGTGATGGCAAGGCTGTCTCTGCCGGTGCGGAACATGCCCGCCACGTTCGGTGTGAAGTGCTCGGCTGCGATATTGCGGGCCCAACCGTCACGCATCCGGTCAAACAATACGAAGCGGTCCACATGGGCGGTGTCGTCTTTGCCACCCGCGTCGATCTGCCAGAAAGAAACGGCGCGGAGATTTTCCACTCCCGAGAAGCGGATGCGTCCGCCTTCGTTGTAGCGCTGAATCAGGCCGCCTCCCCATTCCAGTTCGACAGCGGTAACCAGACCGGAATCGACGGTGATTCGATTGCCATCGATGGAGCGGATGGTGTATTCAAAAAACAGGCTGAAGGGTGTCCACTGAATTGTCGCACCGCCGTCAGGCTGCGGCGGGATCTGGTCCATCTTGATTTCGGAAATCCAGTCCGCATTACCCCGCCGCTCAAGTTGGATGGTGTCGCCGACAGCGAAAAACTCCGGGTTGGCGACGTGGAACCAGTTGCGCCCGACCGGCACGTAGGTATCGAGAATTTCTGTTGCCGTCGCTTCCTCGACCTCAATTCCCGAGCTTCCGGCAATCGTGAGCAGTTGGCGGTGGTCGGGGCCCGTGCCTACCAGGATCGTTTGCGAGGTCCCGGACATGCTGTCGAGCCATTGCGCCAGATTCAGATCGTCCGCCGGGTTCAGGGTGAAGGTCTCCAGGTCGCCGGTGCCGGCGCCGCGCAAAACGACGCCGCTTTGCTCGATGTGGAGCGTGCCCGCGATCTCGTAGAGGCCAGCTGCCAGCTCGACTGCGCCGCGGAAACCGTCGGCGTTGGGTTCGAACTCCGAGATGGTATCGATGGCGTCCTGGATGCGCTGGGTGGCGTCGCCCGGTTCCGGTTCGAGGACGAGTGCGGTGGGCACATGCGGGATCTCCTCGCCGCCCAGGTAGCCGACGCCGGAGAAATCCGGCACCCGATTACCACGCACATCCGGGACGTAGCGCATCAGGCCGTCGGGGCCGGGATGCGCCGCCTGGCTGTAGTTCGCAGGTAGAGCTGCGAGATCGATCACCGAGAAATAATAGGAATCATAGTAGCCGACTGCACCGCCCGCTTGAACGATCCGCAGATCGATCCGGTAAACACCCTCGGTGGTAAGACCACCGCTGAAGTTGACGGTTTCGGCCACACCCGTTGTTAAGGCGCGCGGCGTGATCGATTCCACCAGGGCTCCTGTTTCACTATTGTAGAGCTGCGCTTCGAGTGTGCCGCCGGAGGTCGGCTCAATTTGCAGCGAGGGCAGCACCGCGCCCGGCTGAATGATAGCAGGGTAGCCCAGCTGTTGGTCCATCGACGGATGGATTATCTCAACACTTGGCGCCAGCATGGAGACCACCAAGGTGCCGCTGGCCGTGCCCTCGTAGGTGTCACTGACGACACTGGCGATGACTTCATAGCTGCCCAGCTGCAGCGGCGGGGTCTCCGAGCCGTCGTAGGTTACCAGGACGTCGAGCCCTGCCGGATCGGTGGTGACCGAAACCGCGTGGGGACTCCCGCTGAAAATTTGCTGCAAGTTGCCCAGTGTCACCGTAGCGGGGAGTTTGGGGATGGTCACAGTCGCCTCCAATGATGGCAAACTCTCGACCTCACCATCCGTGGCAATGACCCGGTAATACCAGGTATTCGAGATGCTGACATCGGTGTCGGCATAGCTGGTCACACCCGCACTCACAGTCGTCAGCAGCTCGAAACCGGAGCCGGGGGTAGGCGAGCGCTCGATTATAAAGTGGGTGGCCTCTGGGCTGTTGTCGGTCCATGCCAGGTCCACTTGGTCGGAGCCGAGAGGCGTTGCAGTGAGATTGGTCGGTGCGGACATCGCGACTTCGGCGATGACATAGCGGACAATGATGACCCCCGATCCGCCTGACCCGGCAAAGTGCTCATCGTTGGATCGGCCACCCGAGCCGCCGTCGCCCTTTGCGGCGCGGCCATCCTGGCCGAAGGTGGATTCCGAGCCCCCCTCTCCGCCGCGGGCATACTCGAGGGATAATCCGCTGAAGTCGGAGGTCATCCCGCTACCGCCCGCGAGGCCGTCGCCATTATCCTGGCCCGGCCCGCCTGCGCCGCCGCCACCTGCGCCCCACGGGACAGAGAGGCTGCTGCGGTCACCACCTTTGTGACCATAGCCGCCGGATGGGCTGCCGGGCTGCAGGGCACTGCCGCCGATCATATCCCCACTGGTATTGGTCCGATGGCTGGCACCGCCCCCGGACCCGCCAGAATAGGTGGTGTTGGCTGTGCCACCGCGGGCACCACCCAGTGCGACCACGTCCAGGAAAGTCGAGTCCTCACCCTGCTGGCCAGCATTGCCGCCGCCACCGATAAAAAGCTCGTGGGTGCCGCTGGAGATGGACCGGCTGGTCACCACCATTCCGCCCGCGCCGCCACCGCCACCGTAGAGCGAGCCACCTTGGCCGCCACCGCCGACCATCAGGATCTCAATCTCGCCCGCTTCCAGCACTTCCAGCGAGTTGACTCCCGGCTGGTCAAAGATGTGCACGTTCCAGATTTTTGAGTCCGCCTCAATGACCGAGACCTCGCCACCGGTGATTTCTGCCCAAGTGGTCTCAGCACGCAAGTTCCCGGCGGTGCCTAGAACTGCGGCCGCTGCCAGCGTTAACAATAAGCGGATAGGGTGCGCTGCGGCCCGCAGGCCTAAAGTGTGTTGCATGAGAACCTTTTGTGGAATTTGAAAATAGACAGGTTAAAAAAATTGAGAAAACGCTGGTAGACGCAAATCCTAAAAGGGGCAACTTGCTTGTTTTTTAATTACCGGTTGTTCCTGCAGTACTTTCTTATAAGTTCGTACGCATCCATGTCTCCTTTTTCACCTGCCTGACTCCAGTCAAGAGAAGCCCCCTCGAGATCATTAATGTTGATTTTGGCCTTAC
>PXBU01000396.1 GCA_003566795.1 Puniceicoccaceae bacterium
AAGGCGACAACAGCATCATGAGAAACCCGGTATCGCCCGCTGCCAGGGCGGCAAACAGCAAAAGCAGGTACAAAGCCCCGAGTATGGTTCCAAACCAGCCCATGACGCATCCTCCTTTTCACGTATCAATCTATCGCCGGCCCGCACGAAAATGCAGCAGTGTTAGTCGTCAAGCCACTCTCCCAGCCAGTCCCGAAAAGCGGTCAAGCGGTCGGCATCGAACACCTCGGTGCCCTGGGCGCGCGCCTGTTTGATGATCAGATCCGGCAGGGCCAACCCCCATCCACGAGTCCATTTGTGAGACTGAGTGCGACAGTCATACCTCCCGCACAAGCTCAAGCCAGCGACCGAGCCGCTGGCTGTTCCTGTTGGTAGAAGGGAATGCGGGTCACATCGAAACCGTGCTCCAGCAGACTTTTCTCCACGGCCCGCGCGCTCAGCAGATTGATCGAGGGGATCAGCACCGGTACATCTACATCGATCACCCGTACCAGCTGGTTCACCACATGCTGGCCGCTCAGCACCAGTTCGGATTCCGACGCCACCGAGGGGTCCCCATCATGGTGCAGCAGAATCCCCGCTTACACCCGCCCGGCATCCATACCCAGCACCTGCAACGCCCGCCCGACCGTTTCACGAAGATGGCGCGAAACTCGTCCGGAATCCATTGCCGAAACAGCGCGATGCGCTCGTCATTGTCCTCGGCCACCAGCAAGCGCCAGAACATGGTCCGACCTGGCTTTCCTCTCATCCGCAACATTCCATTGGACCCGCCAGTAGAACGCGTGGAGAAGGGGAGTTTTCAATTTCGTGTCCCATGCGAGCAGGAAGCTGCATTCAGGCCAACCATACGGAGATTATGGCTAAATCAACCCGCGGGGCCCATTTAGCCACGCCGGTGTTTCCAGTGAGTGATCACTGACGAATGGTCAGCCGCTGTCCGAACGAGGACTGAAGTTCACATTTCGTGCAGCAACTGGTTCCTGGGGATGGGTATCAACATGGCGTCATTGGGGCCACGCATATTGACGGTTATCGAAGGTTTGGCGATATTTGGGTTCGTGCGATTGCCAAAGTCATTACAAGCAAACCACACTTCGACTGCATAAATTCCAGTTCGCAGGTTGATATCACCGTAGGAATTCCGATTCCCATCACGGAACCACTTGAGATCGTGGGCTGATATAACCCGATCCTGCACTTTTAGCCAGCTTTGACAAGAGCTTGCGTACACGTTGCTGTTAGACTCAGCCGAAGTGTTTATGAGAAGATTGAACGAATGCGGGCCCGCATCCTCCACCTTCAAAAAACCCGTCCAGTGCAGCCCCCAAAGTTTATCTCGGAATTGTTCCAACGCCGGTTCAATCTCAAACGGCCCGAGATAGCTCATCTGCGGCACCGATGTATCCAACAGCGTCGCCATCGAACGTCCTTTCGGCCCTTCGACATCTTCAGGGTTCTGAATGATGTAGTAGTCGAGGATCAGCCCCTGCGCATACTGCGTATTCTGCGCCAATAGCGGCAGCGGCACGAACATCATGGCCGATACGGTCAGGCTGGAAATCAGGCGGCGGACGGTGCTTTTTCTCAAGTTCATATATTCCTCCTGCTTAAGTTCCTGGGTCACGGATCGTCTTTCTTGTCCTTCGGTAACGGTCGGGTGGGACGCACTTCGCCGCTGATGGTCGGCTGCATTCTAACTGGGTCCGAATCCGGATCGACGATCAGACCTTCGACATCGTTGGTGGGCAGCAAGGGCTGAACTTCTCCCGTAATGACTGGGCGCCGGCGCGTGCTGACTTCGGGGAACCAGCTCTGCAGTACCCGGCTCATGTAATCCTGGCGCAGCACGGTGCCGGTGCCGCTGTCGGCATCCACCGATTGCAGCATGCCCGCAGTGGATCCGCCGATCATCAGCGGGCTGCCGCTCATACCGCGGAACAGGCGCTCGTCAGCTTCGGCACGCACCCGGATGAAACGCTCGTCGCTGGCGATGATTGCGACGTTGGTCTGTCGGACAGCACCGCTGGCGCTGCGCGAGACCAGGCGGGCCTGAGTGGTGTTCTGCAGTAGGCGCTCCAGCGCAACACCGTCCGGGAAACGGGTCGGGCAGCCGGTCTTGCCTGGGACGCGCAGAATGGCGAGATCCGGGTCGTAGCTTCGTTCCAGCAGGGCCGCATGCCGTTCGGCTCGATTCCCGACCAGCTCGGCTTCGCGCGCCGGGCCGAGCACGTGTTGCGGGGTAACTAGGTAGCACTCGGAACCTCGTTGCCGCAGGAAACCCTGGCCGTCTTCGGCCCCCGCGACGAAGACTGGTTGTGCCACTGTATCGCCCGATGGCAGGCACAGCACCAGCAATAGCGTAGCTGCAATGATTACCGGTCCAAATCTATTCGGTTTCATCATCCCTGCTCGTTTTTGCGGGTGGTTGTTCTGGTTTCCTGTCTACGGATTGTAGATCGCCCGATCCGTCATTTGAAAACGGGTTGGGCTTGGGCCCAGGAGGCTGGCGGGTAAATTGGCGCAGGCGCCATTGATTGAGCAGACTGACGAAGGCTAGACCGATGGCCGGCAGCAGCACCGCGTAGATGGCCAGCAGGGACTGATACAGCGGGTCGGCCGAAATACGTGACCACACCGACGGACTGAGTTCATATCCGGCAGTGCCGAAGCGGATGATGCGCACGGATTTTCCATCGGCATGGAAAACGACGTGCAATCCCGGCAGGTCCGGTTCGATTCGAATCATTCCGTGGCCACCGAAGCCGGGTTCGATGTATTCCATTTCCAGGCGATCGCCCGAATCCAGCCTGGCCTCCTGGGCCGCGAAGCGATTGCGACCGATGGCGTAGAGACCGAAGGCCTGCACATGACCCTCCAGCAGCACCGGCGAGGTCTCGATCGTCTGGGCGAACACCGTGTCACCGATGACGGCCCGGCCGGCAACTGGAAAGGAAACGGCCCGGCCAGCGGGTAGAGAAATGAATGCCTGCAGGCGCTGCTCGACGATAGCCACACGATTTTCGGCCTGATCATAAATCACTGCGGTCGGACCGGATTCTCGTCGTTCCAGCGTCAGACGGACCGCGCCGGTCTGAAATCGCACCAGCCGGACGAGCGTATCGGCGCCGATTTCGAGCTGACCGCTGAAAGGCTCAAAGTCAAGCCCGTCGATTCGCAGCCGCTCAAATTCTACAAACCAGTTGGGTACGTTGTGTCTGCCCGTATCGAATTCGACCACTTCGGTGCGCGCACTGGCCGAGAAAGTCGCTTCCCAGTTCAGGCTCATGGTCACGACGATGATGATGAGTGGTAATAGCGCCAACGCGACCATCAAGCCCAGTGTGGCACGCCAGCCAAGCAATTCGAACAGTTGGTCGACGAACTTCATGGGCTAGAACGCGATCGGCAGCGCGATGGCCGGCATCGGATTCCCAAAAAAGTCATCGCGCCTGATTTCGCCCTGCATCAGATCGAGGGTCTCGTCAAGCTCGATGGTACACAGGCGGTTGAATGCAACCGTGGGGCTGCTCTGGATGCGAACACACTCGAATCGATTTTCCCGACCCTGCATGTCCGGGATGACGATAAATGCATCGATGTTGCCGGCATTGACCACCACGTGCAGCCGAGATAGCACGTCTGGCCGGGTCCACCCGGCGGGCACGAACACCGCTGCCGCGTTTTCACACTTCTGGCCGGCCCGCGCCAGCACAGCCAGGTAGGGTTCCTCGGAATGAATCAACTCTTCCCGGAAGCGGGTCGGATAGATAAGTTCAACGAATTCGTCCCGGGTGTCGGGTAGCGTGAATTCCATGCGTGCCTGATAGCGCCCATCGCGGGTGATCATGCTGAGGCAGAGTTGCTTTGCCCTTGTGTGCGCTGGGATCCGCACCAACAGGCGATCCAGCGATGCAGGCTGTTCGAATGCCTCGAGCAACAAGCCGCCCCTAGTCGCTCCGGAGACCCTGACCTCGGGATTGAGCGACTCCTCGAAATGAACGGGCTGGAGCGGGCCTGCAGCACTATTCCCGACAACAAGCGCGAAGAGGAACACCACAAAGCCGAGGTATCGTGGTATCGACAAATGCACTGCAGAACCCCTCTCACCGCTCTCATCGGATTACAGGCGACCCGGCTGAGTCGGGCAACCTCTAGAAGGATACTTAGTCCGGCGCGCTCAGGCAAGTCTGCCTGAATGCAACTTTCCACGCTTGCGCACCCGTAATTATTATTAACTCACACATCAGGAGCAGTTCGAATCAAATGGTACAGCCGCTACTATATGCGCGCGTTATTGCGTAAACGCTTTAAGGCAGGAGTCAGATGGCTCTAAAAACTCCTGGATTCGATCACTTCCATCCACGGAAAAGACGCATGCAAAAATACATACTCGACCTGATGAGCCTTTAAGTGAACCGATTTCTGGCACGAGGTCATTTTCTTCGAATGCCTTCAGTGAGCACTCGCGCTCTCCATCCCGCACGCTGATTTCGGAGGCAATTTCAAGATTGAGTAGTCCTTCAGTCTGGGTCCATCCCGACCACTCCCTAACGCGAACCGGCAAACTACTAGGCGATGAAAGGATTCGCACCCATACTTGCGGAATTCTCAAATTTCCTCTAGGTCGGAACCCAAAGCCTAGATGTGCCTCATCGTATCTAGACATGGCAATTCGCGCAAAGTCTTCCATGCGAGCGTCCCAATATTTCTGCGAATCATCGTCAACTAAGCTCTCCCGATCAATTCCACCGCTCGCAAGATCAAAAATCAGAAGGAAATTGTTAAGCTTTACCGACTCGAGATTATCAATAACTGTAACCGCCCGAGTAGCAATATCTTCAGCTTCGGGATCTGAGT
>PXBU01000390.1 GCA_003566795.1 Puniceicoccaceae bacterium
CTTTTGCATCAGTCATTACTCATCCGCCATTCGGCATCATCTCGTAGGGGTGGTGCTCGCGCCACCCGCGAACGTCCGGAGGCGTTTGGAATTTCCTACCATCCCCCGAACGCACGCGGGCTTCCCACAGGAAAGCCCCTACGGATGAGCTCGCGGGCTTCCCACAGGAAAGCCCCTACGGATGAGCACGGCGTCAAGCCGACGGCCCCACTTGACTCAATGGGGATTTGTTCCCAGCCTCCCCTCCATGTCACTCGCTCCCGCCGCACCTGCCTACCCGGCCCTGCTTATCGACGGCAGCGGCACCTGCTTCTATGCAGGTGTCCTGGGCAGCGATGGTCGTTGGCTGGCCTTCGAGACGGCGGATGAGCCGGCCTTGGAAAGTCTGTTCGCAACGGTGGAGCATGTGTTGCGGCAGGCCGCCATTGAGCTGGATGCGATCCGGGCGTTCATTTACTGCGAGGGTCCTGGCTCCGTGCTGGGCCTGCGTCTCTGTGCCATGGCGATTGAGACCTGGCGACGCCTGCAGCCGAGTCCGGCCAGCACCTATGCCTACAACAGCCTACAACTGGCAGCCGCCGACCTGATCCATCGGGCAGAAATCACCCAAGATGCGCTGCTCATCTCTGACTGGAAAAAGAATTCCTGGAACGGGCTCCGCATCAGTGCGGGCGCTTTGCCTCCGGTCGCCCCGATACACGCCGACGCCCTGGCCGACTGGACCGGCCCGCTGTATCACCTGCCCGCCAGAAAGGGTTGGCAAGCACCACCCCAAAACGCCATCGAGGCAGGCTACCACCCCGCCCATCTGCCGGAGCTGCTAAACACGCCCGGACTTGTCCGGCCCACCGAAGGCGTCGTGCTCTACCAAAGCGGCCTGAACACTTTTCAAAAATGGACCCCTGACCGGCACCGCGCCACGAAGTCAGCCACGGCCTCCTGATTTTTTTGTAGCACGAGAGTGATCGCAGGGGCTTTCCTGGGGGAAGCCCGCGAGCGTTGGGGGCGTTGCAGAGAGAGTGGGGGCAACGCGAGGTTCGCGGGTGGCGCAAGCACCATCCCTACGACGAATAGCGGGTGGCGCAAGCACCACCCCTACGACGAATAGCCTCCTGACTATCTCTGCCATTCACGCCAAACCATACATTCAGTCAAACTTTATTGGAGGACGCTTTTCAGAAATCCCCGCAATATAATTTCCCGCAAATTAACAGTTTAAAAACATCTTTTTTGACGTAACAATCCCGCCTCATGAAAACCCTCCGCTGCTGGGCTGAGATCGACTTGGCCGCTTTTGAACGCAATCTGAAGCGCATCCAACGCGCTCTGCCGGACCGCATGCGCTATGTGGCCGTGGTCAAGGCAGATGCCTACGGTCACGGCATGCCGCAGATGGTGCGCCGCTTGATGCAGAGCGGCGTGGATTACTTTGCAGTGGCCAACATCACCGAGGCCGCCGAGATCCGCCACATGGGTGCCGGCTGGCCCATCCTGCTGCTCAGTCCGCTGCTGCCCGGCGAGGAGAAACAAGTGCTCACCCATGATCTCATCGCCACCGTCAGTACCGCCGAGGAGTGCGAGCGGCTGGATCAACTCGGGCGTGAATACAACCGGAAGGTCCGCATCCACCTCAAGATTGATACCGGCATGGGCCGCCTCGGGGTCTGGCACGAGCAGGCCGGGCCGCTGCTGCAATCGATTGCCGGTTACCAGCATCTACAGCTGGAGGGCCTCTACACCCACTTTTCGAGTGCCGACATCGATCCGGAGTTCACACGTCTGCAGCGCCAACGCTTTCTCCGCATCGTCGCGGGTATCGACCACAGCGACTTGCTGATCCACGCCGACAACTCCGCCGGCATCGACAGCCTGGCCGAAGACAGCCCCTTCAATGCCGTGCGCATCGGCCTGCTGGAATTCGGTATCGCCCCCTACCCCCATTCGGCGCTGGGCGCGGCGGCGGTCGAACCTGTCTTCAGCTTCTACACCCGGATCGGCCTGATCAAATCACTCCCCGCACAAACCGATATCAGCTACTGCCGCAGCCATACGCTGACCCGCGACTCAAGGATTGCCGTGCTGACGGCCGGTTACGGCGATGGCATACCGATGCAGCACAGCAACAAGGCTTGCGTGCTGATCCACGGCCAGCGCTGCCCCATCCTGGGTCGCATCACCATGGACCAGACCATCGTCGACGTCACCGATTGCCCCCAGGCCACCATCGGTGATACCGCCACCCTGATCGGCAAAGACGGCCCCGAAGAAATCACCACCACCGAGTTCAGCCGCTGGGCCGACACCATCGCCTGGGAAACCCTCTGCTCCGTCACCAAGCGCGTCACCCGCATCTACACCGGTCCGCGCGAGATTTAGCGAAGTCTTGGCCTATCAAAGCCGTCTTCGTGGAAAAACGCAGTCTCAAATGCGCCTGCGTTGGCGGCGACAGTAATGTCCCGCTCGGCTTCATCTCACTAAGCGAGAATCTCGGCATGATGGCGATGGCCATCTGGATGATGGCAAAGGCTTTATAATCAATAACAAACTCCCGGCTACTCGAAGAAAACGGTCGCGCCAGTTCATGACCCGTCGTTTCGGCCGCCGGCCCGCGCGAAATCTAAGCTGGAAAGAGTCACCAGAGCCCAGAAAACAGAGGCCAGATGCTGAGCTCTGACCTCTGCCCCCTGTCCTCAGGCCACTACCTCTGTCTTCCGGCCTCCGAATTCAGGTTCAGCCGCAATTTCCATTCTTCGGCCAAGCTGTAGAGGACCGGGACGGCGACCAGCGTCAGCAGCACAAAAAACATGCCGCCGACACTGGGTAGGGCCATTGGGAGCATGATATCGGCACCGCGGCCGGTGGCGGTGAGGACGGGCAGCAGCGCGAGAATGGTGGTGGCCGTGGTCATCAGGCAGGGACGCAGGCGGCGCAGGCCGGCTTCCACCGCGACTTCACGGATACCGGCCGGGGTGTCGGGACGGCGTTCGCGCAAGAGCTGGCGCAGGTAGGTGGCGACGACGACGCCGTTGTCCACCGCGATGCCGAATAGGGCCAGAAAACCGACCCAGACGGCAACGCTGAGGTTGACCGGACCGATGCGGAAGAGGTCGCGCATGTTTATCCCGAAGACATTAAAGTCGGCGAACCACGACTGCCCGTAGAACCACAGGGCGATGAAACCGCCGGCCCATGCGATGGCGATGCCGCTAAAAACAATCAGCGTGGTCGCCACCGTCTTGAACTGAAAATAGAGGATCAGGAAAATGATGCCCATGGCGATCGGCAGGACAACCCGCAGCGTGGCGGCGGCGCGCAATTGATTTTCGTAATCGCCCGCAAAATGCCAGCTCACACCGGGAGGCACCGAGAGTTCCCCGGCCGCCACTTTGTGATCGAGATAATCCCGGGCGGCCTCGACCACATCGACTTCCGCCATGTCGCGTTGCCCCCCGAACGTAACGTAGGAGACCAGGAAGGTGTCTTCGCTGCGGATCATCTGCGGCCCGCGTTCGTAGGAAATGGTCACGACCTCGGCCAGCGGGACTTGGCTGCCGTCGGCGGCGGTGACGAGCACCTCTCCAAGGTCTTCGATGTCGCTGCGGCGTTCGCGCGGGTAGCGCACGCGCACGGGGTAACGCTCGCGTCCTTCCACTGTCGTGCTCACCATCTGTCCACCGATGGCGGCACGAATGACCCCCTGGACGTCCACGATGTTGAGCCCATAGCGGCCGATGGCCTCACGGTCGATCTCGAGTTCAAGGTAGGGTTTTCCCACCACGCGGTCGGCGTTGACGGTGGCCGGGCTAACTTGGGGCACCTCGCGCAGGAAGCGCTCGATGTCTCCGAGCACGCCCTCGATGGTGGCGAGATCGGGGCCGCGGACTTTGACGCCCATCGGGGCGCGCATGCCGGTTTGCAGCATGACGAGACGGGTCTCAATGGGCTGGAGCTTGGGCGCCGAGGTGGTGCCGGGCAGGCGGGCGGCGGCCACAATTTCATCCCAGATATCGTCGGGGCTGCGAATGTGGTCGCGCCACTGCCGGTAGGGCCGCCCGCGGCGGTCGGGAATCAGCTCGCCGTCCTCGTCGCGCACGAAGTCTCCGGCTTCACGGTCGTATTGGAAGTTGATGCGGCGACCGGCATCGTCGGTTTTATACTCGGATTTATAATTGATGACAGTCTCGACCATCGAGATCGGAGCGGGATCGAGCGCGGTTTCGGCGCGGCCGATCTTGCCAGCCACCGTATCGACTTCGGGCACCGAAGCCATCGCGAGGTCCTGGTATTGGAGGACCGCCAGCGCTTCGCCCATGGAGGCGTGCGGCATGGTCGTCGGCATCCACAGAAACGAGCCTTCATCAAGAGCGGGCATAAACTCGCGGCCCAAGCCGGGGAAGGCGTGGTGCGCCCACACCCACGGATCGCTCTGGGTGATGCGATCGGCACCCATGCCGGTGCGGTCCGCAGTCGCGGGCACGAAAGCAAAGACACGGTCGAAGCCCAGCCAGATCACCGCCCCCCATAGCACCAGCACGCAGGGGGCGACCAGAAAGACCGGCTTGTAGCGCAGGCTCCAGCGCAGCAGCGGTCGGTAGGCCAGCGCAAAGAGACCGAAGATGCCGAGCACGCCACCCAGTATCAAGGCCACGAAGAGGAGATTCCCGATAAATTCGGGCTCCGGCCCGAGGGGCTCCCAAACAACTGTCAGTATCCAGGTGACCACAGCAATGGCCACGATACTGCCGAACACCCGGCTATACTTGGTTAAAGCTTCCAGGATGCGGCGGGTTTTGGCTTCCCCGCCCTGGCGGAACTTCTCCGCCCACAGCGGCAACCGGTCCGCCACCA
>PXBU01000064.1 GCA_003566795.1 Puniceicoccaceae bacterium
AGTCGGTGCGGGATCGAGGGGGCTTTGGTTGTTTACCAGGAGCGAATACATCTCGGAAAAGGGTTGTCGAAACTTGTATCGAATCGGGGCAGCGCGTCGAGGCTTTTCTTGGAATGGTAGCCCGTGGCACGTTCGAGCGTCCGGCCTTTCGTCGGGCTCAGGGTGGTGAGCTTGTCGAACCACAAGCGGACACGTCACGGGGTGGTGGTTCGTGGCGTGCTCGCTTGTCGAGCGCCGTTGTGGTGGCGAATGGTCGGGAGCGGGCTGTCCTCCGCAGCCTTTGGCGTAGGAGGATGGATTTGGAAGGTGGTCTTGTGGATTGCCGTTGCCCGTTGCGGCGTTAATCGGAAAAAGAAGACCACAAAGGTAATGACATGACCCCTTCGCGAAGCCAAAGGATATGCGTATGGAAGCGTTTCTCGTAGAAGCGCCGGAGCTCGCGTTTCTTCGACACTTTCACGTAGCCATTCGGAGAGAGACAGATCGTGCGGATCGCCGCATCCAGTTCTTTCGCAAACTCGTCTTCAAGTCCTGGCTCCTGTTCACGCCAAAATTCCACCTCCCGCTGCGCATCGGCAACGGCTTCATCCAAGTGCCGGATTTGCATCTCCTAAGCTTCGCGGATCATTCGCATCGCCTCTTCATGGGAGACGGTGCCAGTTAAGCCATTATCGAGATCCTCAAGACGTTGCTCGGCTATACGCACTTGCTCCTCGTGGAAGCGTTCTTCCTGCACCTGGTGCAGGTGTGCGATCACCTTGGACTGCTCCCCGGCAGGCAGGGCGTCGATCTCTTCAATGACTTGGGCGGCATTCATATTCTCTAACATGGCGATATTTCCGCTTTATTCAAGTTCACTTTCCTTGCGCGTTCGGGTGGGTCTTCTCGTAGACTTCGCGCAAGTGGTGGATGCTCACCTCGGTGTAAATCTCGGTCGTGTCGAGCCGGGCGTGTCCGAGCAGCTGCTGGATGCAGCGCAGGTCCGCACCTCCATCATGTGCGTGGGGCGCTGATGGGAGGGGGGCTGATGGGGTCAAACGTAGATGGAATTTAAACATTTGCCTCAAAATTTGCGTCCATTAAGGTAAAGGTCAGAGAATGTTTCTCATTCCATCTACGTTCGACCCCTGCTTCCTTCTGGGATGGTGGGGACTTACAAACATTCTTGAACGTTCGCGGGTGCCGCAGAGCTGCACCCCTACGAATCTGAACGTTCGCGGGTCTGCGGAGCTGCACCCCTACGGGTTTGAGATCGGCATCGGCTTTTGTGGTATTATTCCGCCGTCAATTATTCTGCCGCCAGCTGCCGCAGTCGAGTGGCGTTAATGGCAAGGGCGTTATCGATTGCACGTTCGCGGCCCAGACGGAGCCGGGCCCTCCCGTAGGTTCCAATCGCTGCGGTGGCTGAAGCGCACCGCTACGGGGCGGAGCACCGCCATTAACCATTACTCAAGTCATTACTGATTAGTTGCGTTTTCAGGGGTTTGCTTCAAATTTCGGCTTCCCGGGGTTGCCAGGAAATGAGTTCAACTGAATGTCATCAATCTCCGTCCTCTGGCTTCCGCCCTCTGACTAGTCTTTTAAGAATAACCCGCAAGGAACAACGTGATCAAATGGTTTGCAGAAAACGGCGTGGCCGCGAATTTGCTGGCGGGCATCGTCATCGTGGCGGGTTTGTTCACGGCGTCGTCGATCAAGCTGGAACTCTTCCCGGAGCTGGACCTGGATATTGTGAGTGTCGCGGTGCCCTACCCTGGGGCGGCACCGGAAGAGGTGGAGAGCGGCATCATCGAGCTAATCGAGGACCGGATTCAGGATGTGGAGGGCATCCGGCGCATCAACTCGACGGCGGGTGAAGGCTATGGCACCCTCAGTATCGAAGTCGCGCGCGGCTATGATGCCCAAGAAGTGCGCGACACCATCAAGCTGCGGATTGATGCGATCACCAACTTCCCGGAGGAGGCGGAGGAGCCGAATGTGGAGAACCTATTGATCCGCAACGACGTCATCTCGCTGGCGGTGTTTGGCGACACCGATGTGCGGATATTGAAGGACGTGGCTGAATACGTCCGCGACGAGCTGAACGCCCGTGAGGGCATTAGCCAGGTCTTTATCCGGGGAATCGCCAACTATGAAATTTCGATCAATCTCTCGGAAAAATCGCTACGCCGTTATGGCCTGACCTTCGACGAGGTAGTGCAGGCGGTGCGGCGTGCCTCTGTGGACATCCCCGGCGGGACGATCAAAGCCCGGGGCGGCGAGATCCTGCTGCGCACGACGGGCAAGGCCTACTCCGGACCTGAATTCGAGGCCGTTGCGGTGCGCACGCTGCCGGATGGGGGTGTCCTGACCCTCGCGGATGTCGCCGAGGTGGATGATGGCTTCGTCGACGACCCGCTGGAGACGGACTTCAACGGGCAGCGTGCGGTGCTGTTGAATATTTATGCTATCGGTGACGAAAGCGCCCTGGACATCTCGGAACGGGTGCAGAAATTTGCGCAGGAGATCCGAACCGACTTGCCCGCAGGCATCGAAATCCAAGCCTTCCGCGATTTCACCTACTACCTCAAGGGGCGGCTGCAGATGCTGATCACGAACGGCATTTACGGGCTACTGCTGGTGCTGCTGGTGCTGACGCTCTTTCTGCGTCCGTCGCTGGCCTTCTTTGTGGTGCTGGGGATACCGATATCCTTTCTGGGGGCGATGCTCTTCCTACCGGGGCTGGGCATCAGCATCAATCTGGCTTCGCTGTTCGGCTTCATCCTGGTGCTGGGGATCGTGGTGGACGACGCGATCATCGTGGGGGAAAGCGTTTTCAGCCAGTTCCAAAAGCACGGGGGTCCTGGTGTGCCTGCATCGGTGGCGGGCACCCGGCGGGTGGCGATTCCGGTGACTTTCGCCGTGCTGACTACCATCGTGGCCTTCATTCCGGTGCTGGTTATGCCCGGCTTCCTGGGTAAATTCTTCTACCCGATTCCAGTGGTGGTGATCGCCACGCTGCTGTGGTCGCTGATCGCCTGTAAGCTCATCCTCCCCTACCATTTGACGCTGTGCAACGTGGGCGGAGGAAAGCGCGAAAAAATCGGCTGGCTGCGGCGCCAGCAGCGTAAAGTGGCGGATGGCATGGAGCGTTTTGTCGAGCAGTGTTACCGGCCCATGCTCGACTTTGCGATGGCCCACCGCTACAGCACGGTGGCGGTCTTTATCGGGCTATTCATGGTTATGATGGCGCTGCTGGGCGGGCGGCACGTTGGCTTTGTTTTCTTCCCCAAGGTCCCCTCGGATTATATTGTGGCAAAATTGGTGATGCCAGAAGGCACACCCGTTGAGCTGACGGAAGCGGCGATCAAGCGCATGCAGGCTGGCCTGGATCAGCTGACTGAGGAGACCAAGGCAAAAGGCTTCGGCAATCCCTTCGAGAATGTCGTGATCACCATCGGCAGCCAGCCCTTTGCCGGCGGCCCTAATCCGGGCCAGGATCCCAGCGTTAGTCCGAATCAAGCTGAGATCGCGGTCGAGCTATTCAAGCGCGAGGATCTGGCGGCTGGCGGTGATCTGGAGCAACTTTCGGCTCCGCATCTGGCGGATCGCTGGCGCGAGCTGATCGGACCGATTGCAGGCGTGAAACAACTCACCCTTAATGCCAACGCGGCCGGTCAGGCAGGTGATCCAATCGACATCCAGCTCAGCGGCCGCGATTTTGATCGGTTGCAGGCGGCGTCAAGAGCGATTCGTGAACGGCTGGCCAGCTACGAAGGATTGTTTGATATACGCGACAACTTCAGCAGCGGTAAGCGAGAAATCCAGCTGCAACTCAAGCCGACGGCACTCGCCCTCGGACTGCGCCAAGAGGACCTCGGCAATCAGGTGCGTGCCGCCTTCTACGGAGTCGAGGCGCAGCGGATCCAGCGCGGGCGTGACGACGTCAAAGTGATGGTGCGCTACCCCCGGAGTGAACGCGAATCGGTCGAGCACCTGGAGGAATTGCGTATCCGCACCCCCGACGGCACAGAGGTGCCCTTCGCCGAGGTCGCTGAGCTGGTGATCACCGATGGTTTTGCCGCGATCAACCGGGTGGACCGCCGTCGGGTGTTGAACATCACTTCCGACATCGACCGGTCGGTGGCCGACTTGGAGCTCATCAAGTCCGAACTCAGCACGCCGCAGTTAATGGACGGCTGGCTGGGGAAGATCCAGCGCTGGCTACGCGAGCGGTCGGGCAGGCACATTGGCCCCGGCGTGATAGACCGCATCCTGGAGGACTATCCCGGCATCAGCTGGAGTTTTGAGGGGGAGGCCCGCGAGCAGGCCGATATCTTTGCCAGCCTGATTCGAACGACCCTCATCGCCTTGTTCGTCATTTACGCGCTGCTGGCGATTCCGTTGAAGTCGTATCTGCAGCCGGTCATCGTGATGTTTGTGATACCCTTCGGCCTAATCGGTGCCGTCGGCGGCCACATCATCATGGGCCAGTCCTTGAGTATCCTCTCCATTCTCGGCTTCGTGGCCCTGGCCGGGGTGGTGGTCAATGACAGCCTGGTGCTGGTGGACTTCATCAATCAAGAGCGCAAGCGCGGCGTGCCGCTGCGCCAGGCGATCGTCGAGTCGGGGGCGGCCCGCTTCCGCCCGATTATCCTGACCTCACTCACCACCTTCGTCGGCCTGCTTCCCCTACTCTTTGAGACCAGCCTGCAAGCGCAGTTCCTGATTCCGATGGCGACCTCCCTCAGCTTCGGCGTGCTGTTCGCCACCGGCCTCACCCTCTTTCTGGTGCCCGCCTTCTACGCCATTCTGGAGGACATCCACGAGGCTTTTCTGCGGGC
>PXBU01000028.1 GCA_003566795.1 Puniceicoccaceae bacterium
ACAAGATCAAGGACGGCCGCACCCACCTGGAGAATCTCTACCTGGCCGGCACCGACCAGGGCTTCCTCGGCATCGTCGGGGCCATGCTGAGCGGGATCTCCATGGCCAACCTGCATGTGTTGCAGGGGGGTTGACGGCTCCGTAGCGGTGTAGTCCATCTAGTAGCGGTGTGCTTTAGCCACCGTGGCACCGTGGCGGAGGGCCAGGCGCGTGACCAGGCGTGCACTGTGGCGGCTGAAGTGCGCCACTACCACGTGAGCAGTTACCGCCGTAGCGGTGTGCTTTAGCCACCGTGCCACCGTGGCGGCTGAGCGCACCACTACGAAAAATATTGCGGCACAGCAGCGGCTTTGCCTTGGTTTTAACCATGGAGGCACTTACCCGAAGGCGCTGGCGCAACCGATTGCCGCATTGGGAAATCGAGAACGGGATTTACTTCGTAACAGTCCGTTGTGCGGGATCGTTACCCTCCGGCGTGCGAGAGAAGATTAAGGAGCTGCAAATTGCCCTGGATGCAATCGATTCGCGGGACGACGATTTCCAAAGCCTTCAGCGGCAGATTTTTTTGACGGCAGAAAAATACCTCGATCGTGGAGAGGGCTTTGCGCCCTTTAAGGAAACGAAAGCTTGTCAGGCCTTGGCCGAACATTTCGAAACCTTAGAGAGCGGGTGGTTGTTGACCGACTGGGTGATCATGCCAAACCATATCCACTTTCTGGTAATCGATGCGGGTTCGTCGTTCTCCCTGGGCGAAGCCATGCGGCGCTTTAAGGGCCGCAGTGCCCGGATTTGCAACCAAGCACTCGGACGTCGAGGGTCCTTCTGGCAGCGTGATTGGTTCGACCGCTGGGTGCGCGGCCCTGCCGAACTCAATAAGATCCGACAATACATAGCCCAGAATCCGGTGAAAGCCGGCTTTGCTAGCACACCAGAAAATTATCCGTGGTGGCGATGTTATCGCCCGGATTGAATGACCCGCAGCGGCGTGCCAGCCACCGTGGGGGGTGCCAGGCGCGTGGCCAGGCGTGTATTGTGGCGGCTGAAGCGCGCCACTACGGAGGGCCTTACCGCCGCTTGCCGCCTCGATTATGCGCGGCCTTTGATTGCGCGATTTTCTTCCGGCGCTCGGGGTGCTTGCGGTCGAGCTTGGCGGCATCCTCACCCATCTTGCGGACGCGGTTTTTGTTCTGGATTGTGTCGCTCTGGCGGGGGGCGTGCTCGCCCTCGCCTTCCTCGTAGCGCCGGTCCTTGCCGACGAGATCGAAGCGCACCGGGCAGCCGCTGAGGCGGAACTCGTGGATGAGGGCCTTTTCCAGGTAGCGGCGGTAACCGGGGTCGAGGCGCTCGACGCGATTGCAGTAGAAGCGGATCCGTAGCGGGCGTGAACCGGTCTGCACCGCGTAAAAGACCTTGAAGCGTTTAGTGCCCACGATTTTGGGCGCGCGCTCCTCGAAGAGCTTTTGGATCAAATTGTTGAGCCGTCCGGTCGGGAGCTTGAGGTCGAGCGTGGCTTGGACCGATGCAGCCGTCTCCAGCATCGACTCGATCTTAAACCCGGTCATGGCCGAGACGAAGAGCACGGGCGGATCGGGCAGGAAGAACATCTCCTTGCGGAGTGACTCCTCGTAGGACTTGAGGAAGTGCTTGAGATTTTTATAGCCGTCGATCGGATCCTGCTCCCAGCGCTCGATGATGAGGTCCCATTTATTGACGACGACGACGAGGGCTCTGCCTGCGTCGAGGATGTCACCCGCCAGGGCCTGGTCCTGCTTGGTCACCCCGTCCACCGCATCGATCACGAGAAAGACGACATCCGAGCGCTCCAGAGCGTGCTGGGTGCGCACGCCGGAGAAATACTCGACCGGGCTGTCGACCTTGCGCTTCATGCGCAGACCGGCGGTATCGGCCAGGCGAAACTTAAGCAGCTCGCCATCCGGATGCTGGTAGTCCAGATCCAGCTCGACTGAGTCGCGGGTGGTGCCGGGCACGTCACTGACGATGAGGCGGTTCGACTTGAGCAGGCGGTTGCCGATGGAAGACTTGCCCACATTCGGCCGGCCCATCAGGGAGATCCGAATCCGCTTGTCTTTGTCGCCCGATGAGCCTTCCGGCTTCGGTCCGAGCCGTGCATCGATCGCTTCGCTCAGATCGCTCACGCCGCGCCCATGTTCAGCCGATACGGGGTAGGCCTCTCCCAGCCCGAGCCGACTGAATTCGTCGACGGCGGCCTCCTCCTCTTCGTTGTCGACTTTATTGGCCACCAGCACGACCTGCTTACCGTAGCGGCGAAGCTTCTCCGCCACGATTTCGTCCAGCGCCGTGATTCCGCTGCGCACATCGACGAGAAAAAGGATCACACTCGCGGCCTGGATGGCGAACTCCACCTGCTCCTCGGCGGCGGTGGCGATGTTTTTCGGCGTCATCTCCAGCTCCATACCGATGCCGCCGGTATCGAGCAGCACGTAATCGTCCCGCACTTCGGCCGAGATGAGATCGCGTGTCACGCCGGGCATGTCGTGCACGATCGACAGGCGTCGACCGCAAAGCCGGTTGAAGAGGCGGCTTTTACCGACATTGGGACGGCCGACAAGGGCCACGGTTCTGGATGGATCGATCATGAGTGGATAAACTTCGAACATTGAACACTGAACATCCAATATCGGAAAGAAAGATTATGTGCAGTAGCTTATTCGACGTTCAACGTTCAATGTTGGACGTTCGATGTTCCGATGGGTTCCCTCGGCTCATCCGAGTGAGCCGACGTAGCGCTCGATGCGGTTGGTTGCTTCGAGAATGCGCTCGTAGCTGGTGGAGAAACTGGCACGGGCGAAACCGGCACCGGAATCACCGAAGGCGGTGCCGGGCACGATGGCTACTTCCTCCTGCCGCAGCAAGCCCTGGCAAAAGTCAATCGAGCTCATCCCGAACGGCTCGATGCAGGGGAAGGCGTAAAACGAGCCCTTGGGTGAATGGCAGGTCAGCCCGATTTCGTTGAAGCGGCGCACGATCAGGTCGCGGCGGCGCTGATAAGCTTCCTTCATTTTGGCCACTGCGGGAGCGCCATTTTTCAATGCTTCGACGGCGGCCTCCTGCGAGAGGATCGGCGCGCACAGCATGCTGTATTGATGCACCTTCATCATCGCCTCGATCAAAGCCTGTGGGCCGCAAGCGTAGCCGATGCGGAAACCAGTCATGGCAAAGGCCTTGGAGAAGCCATGCAGAAAAATCGTCCGCTCCCGCATACCCGGCAAGGAGGCGATGCTGGTGTGCACCCCCTCGAAGGTCAGCTCGGAATAGATCTCGTCGCTGATTACCAGCAGGTCTTTCTCCGCTGCAAACTTCGCCAGCCTTTCCAACTTCGCCTTTTCGGTGACGCCGCCGGTTGGGTTGGTGGGAAAATTGAGCAGCAGGACTTTGACTCCCGGCTCCCAGGCCGCCATGACGCGATCCGGATCAATCCCGAATTCATCCGCCGCATCGGTCGCCACTGCGATCGGCTCGGCATGCGCCAGCTTGATGCTCGGACTGTAGGAGACGTAGCAGGGCTCGTGGTAAATGACTTTATCGCCAGGGTTGAGCACCGCCCGCAGCGCGATATCCAGCGCCTCAGAGACCCCGACCGCCACCAGCACCTCCCGCTCCGGATGGTAGGACACTTCAAACTGCCGCTCCACATAGGTGCTGATTTCCCGGCGCAGTCGCAGCAAACCGAGATTGTCAGTGTAGCTAGTCTTGCCCTTCTCCAGCGCAAAAATCGCGGCTTCCCGGATATGCCAAGGCGTGACAAAATCAGGCTCGCCGATGCCGAGTGAGATGGCCTGCGGCATGGCCTGCACGATCGCAAAGAAATCGCGAATACCTGAGCGCGGCAAACCGGCAACGTGGTCGGCCACAAACTGTTGACCTGGCTGACTCATTATGGGCTGACCGATGGTTTATCGCTGCCCTCTGCCGGATCCAGCAAGAGATAGCCCTGCTCCTTGTAGGCCCGCAGCATGAAGTGCGTCGCCGTCGAGAGCACGCCCTCGACACTCGCCAGGCGCTCGGAAACAAAAGTCGCGACCTCGCGCAGATCGTTGCCCACGGCAAAGACCAGCAGGTCATAGCCGCCGGACATCAGGTAGCAGGACTCGACTGCATCGAAGCGGGCAATTCGCGTCGCCAGGCGATCAAAACCGCCGTCCCGCTCCGGGCTGATCTTGACCTCGATTACCGCCCGCACGATGTTCTCCTGCGCCCGCGCTGGATTCAGCACCGGCCGCCAGCCAAGGAGCACCCGCTCCGCCTCCAGACGCGCGATCTCGGCTTCGATCTCGGACTCAGACAAGCCGAGCACCTGCGCCATTTGGGCAGTATCAAGACGTTCACCTTCGAGGAGCAGTTGCAGGACGGAACTCATAAGCCATTCAGTAAAGGCGCACCGCGTCCAAAATGCAAAATGCAAAAACAGTAAATTTTAGACAGCCGAATTTAAGCTGCCAGGATCGAGTGCTTCGATCTCCTCGGCTAAACTTTCCAGCGACTCAATTAACTCCCCTGCAAGTGCGTGTACCTCCGGCCCGGATTTGCTATCACAGGCTCGTTCCAGTGTTTCTGCAACCGAGACCGCATGCTTTCGCCCGAAGTGCCCAAACACACTTTTCAAACTGTGCGCCATAAAATAGCACTGCTGGTAATCTTCGTTACGCAGTGCTTGGCTCACCTTTTCAATGTCTTCCCGGAAATTCTGGATAAACATCTCCGCCACCGCCCACAAATCCTCTCGGTC
>PXBU01000391.1 GCA_003566795.1 Puniceicoccaceae bacterium
CCCACGCCGTTCTCCCGGAAACCGGCCAGGAATGTCCGCACTAGCCCCCCGTAGGGCCTCCGCTAGCGGATGGCCGCGTCGCCGTCCAGGCGACGCCCCCGATGTCCCGCTCTCCCCACGCCGTTCTCGCGGACAGGAATGTCCGCCCTTCACTTTTGCCTGACAAGTCGTTCGGGGCGGGTGACATGCGCCCCTTCTCTCGACCAGCAAACCCTCTGTTTAATGGGCCAGAACCGAATTCGAGAGGACCACAAAGGTAAGGACGAAGCGTAGCGTAGATGCTTACAGTCCCGCTCCGCCATGCGGGGGAAACGAGCACCGCGAGTCGGGGGCGAGGCAAATGCCCCTTTTTTAACCTTCAATTATCCTGTCTTCCTCTTAAAAGGCGTTCGCTGCTTATGAATTCTTGGACTGGTCCCGTCACGCTCCCCGGTCTCTATTTACGCACCGTTCGACGGGCGATTGACAAAAGTTTTTCGTCACCCCGGTGACTTTGTCGGCGTCGGCGAGCCCATTGCCGAGATCCGCTCCAAATATGCAGAAAGCATTATTGGCTATTTCAAGGCACCGCTTCCGGTGCGCCCGCAAGTGGGGATGGAGGTCGATGTGGTATCGCGTGGGAGTGGCCGGTCGACCAGCGTGCGAGCCAGAGTGCTGGCTGTTGGACCCCAATTCGAGGCGCTGCAGCCGGCATTTCTGCGTCCGATGCCGGTGACGATCGAAGAGCGGGCGCTGCCGGTGCTGATCAGCTTGTCCGAGCAGGCTAGCCTCATACCCGGAGAAATTGTTGATATCCGGTTACTGAAATCCCGTAAGTGAGCCGCTCGTCGAACGGTGGTTGGCGGCAATCTATTGGCAAATGAGCAGCCTCAACGTGGGTGGATCGCGGGCCGCCTCAAGCAGCTGTCGTCCATTCCAAATGCAGCGCACTTCATTCCCCAGGCGTGAACGATTGCAACTCACGTAGCTCCCAGCCGTCGGTGTAGTTCCATCGCATTTTGACCGCGCCAATTCCTTCCGCCAGCCAGGTCTCATTATTCCACTCTTCAATGACACCCTCGGAGATGATCCGATAATGAGTCACCAGTTTGACTGCTTCCTTGTATTCTCCGGCTGGCACGACCACCGGATCGGCCATCTCGACGCGGAAGGTAACCCGCCCGGTGTTAGTAAAGCGATCCTCCCCGGCTTGGACCTCGGCCAGATAGGCCGATTCAAATCGTTCACCCGCCCTGCTGAAGGGTGGTGCCCAGAGCGTCGGTAGGGGATGCTTCTCATTCCAATCCTCACTCTCAAAAGTTTGATAAAAGATGCCTTCATCCGACTTTAGCAGTGTCTCCTTAAAGGTCCTGGCCCCCTGTTCGTAGCCGGTTAGCTCGATCACAGTGCCGGAGTCAGTGCTCTTACTGGAACTTACTTCAATGACTTCATCTTCCTCTCGACCGTCCCAGCTGGTATGGACCGAGTAGGTCCATCGGCTACCCGCAGCGTAAGGATGATAGGCTTTCCAATCAAGCCCAGCTGCCGGTGTCTCGTCTTCGCTGTCCGCATCGGTGCTGTCATCGGCATCCAGTTCCGCGGGCGCGGGTTTTGGCAAGCGGGCGCTCATTTTACCGAAGGCGCGTAGGCCATCGTCTTCAAAGGTCAGACCCACGCGCAAGCGCTCGAAGGCCTCGTCCACGATTTGAAAATGCGTTTCGCCCCGCGCTGCCAGCGGGTGACCAAAGGCGACCGACTCCATGGTATGTGCCGCCGCATTCCAGCGGAAGCCCTGACCGCCGGGGCAGGTAAGTGGCTGGCCAAAATGCTGCTGGTGGAAGGCCACCGGATCGCTGTCCGGCGCAAGCTGCTGCCATTGATTGAGGATCGGTAGGGCCGACCATGCCATCTGCTGCTGCCGCTCGATCAGAGTGAGGTCACCGTCCACCGGCAGACGGGTCCAGATTGGCAAGTAAGTCTCTGCGTAGAGGTGCTGCCCTGGTAGCGGATCCGTTGCAACCGAGCTGTCGGCGTCGACACGCGCTTGTTCCCGCAGCAAGGCCTGCTTTAAAGTGTCCTCGTTGATCGAGATCAATAATGCCGTCGGGCGGGTGGCGTAGAAAACCCCCGGCAGGTCCATCCCGCCACCATTGGGTAAGATCGCCACATATTCGAGCGAATCCAGCGAGCGTGTTTCATAACGAACCAATCCAGGAGCGCTTTGCTCCGACATGGATCGCAGTGCGGTAATAAACATGGCAAGGCGGACTGAATCCTTATTGGCAATGCGCACGCCAACGGGAAGGTAGTTCATGTTCTCGTTGAGAAAACGGGTGGGATCTTCCGTCTGGGCCAGAGCTTCCCAGAAAAAGCCATCTTCCAGGAAAATCGAAATCGAGTTTCCCACCCAGCCCAGCGGATTCACCCTCAGGCCCGGTAGTAGCGACCGGCCCATCCCGATCGCTTGCTGAAAGGGCCCACTATCCGAATTCAATGCCAGGGATAATTTAAGCAGCGTATTGCCGTCGCCGCTGCGGTCGGCATCGGACAAGGCGCTGCCGCTGACCAGATCAATCCATTGTGCATACTCGCTGCTGGTGCGTAGCGGGATGACGGACAGATCGATCTCACGGGAGGTCTCGCCCATTACAATCCGCAGCGCGATCGGATCAAAAACCTGTGCCCAGGATCGCTCGTAGCCGCGGCGCCAGCGCTCGTAGGCCTGGGCCTCGGCCGCGGTGGCAGTCTCCAATTCCAATTCACCCACCGGCGTAATGAAATTAAGCGTATTAAATATTTCACTGCGGATGCCACCGTTCACTTGGCTCACCTCGCCCAGTAGGTCGGAGTAGTCTTCCTGGCTGTCAGATTCTGCCAGCGAGGCAGCGGTGAGGCCTGCCAGTGCCGCTGCAGCGCGATTTCTGCGCGACCCGGCGATTCTGAGTTTAGGTCCGGCCCAGTAGCGGATGGTCGCATCCGACAAAAACAAAAAGGCATCCTCGGCCTCGTCGCGGTCATAGCGCTCGCGGAAGTAGCGATACTCATCGGTGCTGCCGAGGGCAGGCAAGCTGCCATCCGCGACGGCCAACAAGGCATTAATCTGATGATTGGAATTCGCAATGGCGACAAAGTCTTCCCCCTGGAAGAGGTGAGAGGAAAAGCCCCGGTCCGGCCGTTGCCACCCAAAATAGCGGCCTTCACTTTCCGTCGCATCAAGAAGGTCCGGCATGGCGGTAGCCCCGGCCTCATTCGCTTCCTGGCGCAGGACCGATTCCAGTTGCGCGAACAACTGCTCCGGTGCATCGGTCGCCATCAGCAAGGCTATGTCGCTGCCGGACGGGAGAAAGGGGTCGCCCGTGGTGATGGCCACGGTACCGACTGATTGCATCGCGGGCGCATCCTCCAGCAAGCTGGTGAGACCCATCTGCCCCATATAACGCCTTGGTAATTTATTCAGACTGCTCCGGGGTGCCAGCGTCTGCAAGACCGGTACGCCTTCAGACTCAAAGATACGGATGGTCTGGTGAAAGGCTTCCATCGAGGGAAAGGCCAAAAAGGCCTGCGCCTCCGGCACCCGTTGCGAGAGTGGTTCCGGCCCCATTCCAGTTCCAGCCAAGCGCCCCGACCAATCGATCGCACGCACCTGCACGCCGACGATTTCATTCAGCGGCACCGGCGCGGTCTCGTCACTGGTGGCACCCAGTATGAGTTCGCGGTCCAATGCCAGATTTTCGCGGATGGCCAAGCCTCCGGTAAACAATTCAAAAGTCGCATCCAGTCCCCGATCCCGTCGGCGGTCTGCCGGACGCGTGCCCGCATCGGTAGCGCCTGCTTGCTGCCGGAACCAGGCACTCCCCGGCAGGCGGGCTGCGGCCAGGCTGGCGAAGTGACGCTGCCGCACCGCCTCAAATTCATCCATCTCGACGGCATCACCGGGAGGTAACTCGAAGTCGAACACTTGGGCCGCACCCTGCCAGTTCGTGGCTAGACGCAGTTGACCCACCGGGCTCTGGTCCGCTTCCAACTTCACCGCCAGCAGCCATGCTCCCTGCGGCTCCCCGCGACGGCTTTGATCTACGTCCTCAGGTGGGGCCACGTAGCCCTCGGCACCGTCGACAAAGAGCACCACCGGCAGTGTTCGCCCCTGTCTGTGTTGGGATGCGAGCCGGTAGTTAGTAGCGGTGGCCCAAGCCGCTGCCTGGCTTTCGTCCTGGATGACCAGCTCCCCGAGAGGGAGCACCCGATAGGTTTTGGCATGGGCTACGGACAGAACTGGTAGCAGCAAGCAGAGGAGACCAGTTAGAAAAATCGAGGGGTAATGGGTATTTTGCATGGGGAGTAATCAGTTAGCGTAAAGTCAGAAGTCCGCCAACCCGAAAGGCTTCTGCACGATCAAAGTCGGAAAAATTCGGTTTCATTCTGTTTGTGACGGAGCTTTTGGCGAATTACTAACGAAGATTGTAATCTATTCAGGTGCCTGCAAGGTTATTCGATGCTCGAGACCTCCCCCCACAGCGGCGCGTCTCGACGACGCACCTGCGGTCCCCCGCTCCTTGGTAAGGAGAGGAGTTTCGATTGCGATTACTAACGAGCACGATTAGGAGATGCTCTGATGGCGGCCTATTTTAACTGCACTCCGGAGCCTCCGGTCGTGCGAGGCAGGCGGCGAATGCGGGTAGCACCAGGCAGGAAATCGGGATGGAAAGGAGGAGGGTGCCGATCAGGGCGATGGCGAGTGGTTGCAGCATGCCGGCGACGCCG
>PXBU01000367.1 GCA_003566795.1 Puniceicoccaceae bacterium
CCAGTTCATCGGACAGCGCGTGGGTGGACTGGTCTTTCAGGCCAGTGCGGAGCAGATCAGATAAGTCCATGGTGGCCTGCTCGGCCTGGTCGGGGTGGTCGTGGATCAGGCTGGAGATGGTGTTCAGGGTGTTGAAGAGGAAGTGGGGGCGGATGCGGGATTGGAGAGCGTTCATGCGCACGTCGCCCTCGGCTGCAACTTGGGCCTGCCACTGCTGCTGAAGAAGGAATAAGCGAGCGAAAAGAAAAGCGGCAACAGCGGCGATTCCGATATTGCGTACCAAGAAGATGGCTGGGTCACGCTGCGCGAGTTGACTGGCAATAGAAACACTCTCTGGCCCGAAAGCCACAAGAAGCGAAACGAGTCCAACCAAGATGTTACAGCCCAGAAACCAGATGATGATTCGTGTGCTTGGCGTGAGCACCGATAAACGGGATTCAACCAGAAAAAAAAGCAGTGCAGCCAATAGGGAGCACCAGAGCACGAACAGCGAAACCAGGGCCAAGTGCTGGAAAAACAATAGCTCACTGCCCAATTGAGCCAAGCTGAGAATCAACGCAAGACTCAAAGAAAACAAGACGGCATATAGCGTGAAGCGCGCGGTTGATGATTTACGATGATTGCCAGATTGCACAGCCTTGAATTGCACAACGCTATAGACTGACGGGTTGCGGCTGGGGCCGGAGCAGCAAATGCCAAGCCATCAAGTGAATTCCTTTGGATGCTTCCAGATGCAACGGCAACAGCTCAGTTATCGTCCCACCGACCAGGATCGATGAACTCTCTCCAACTCGCGATTGCCAACCTGCGGCCTTCACCGGCCCCGTCGCCCTCGCAGTCTGGGATTGGGAAGCGCACACCTTCAATATCCTCCCGCTGAAGATCGTCGAGCACGCTGAGTGCGGGGATTGTCTCCTGGTAAAAGTCGAATCGACTACCAGTGATCGGGTTTCCGTTCGGATCGTTCCAGGTCTCTTCGTCCACCACCATCTGCTCCAGACTTGCGATGCATTGATTCAAGCGAGCCCAATTTCCCTGCATTTCATCGCACTCCAACGGCCTTATTGTCGCACCACCACCGCCGCCAATCCGAAAACTTCCGCACTCCAACCGCACGTCGCTAGGGTCATAAGCGGTCTGCGCGCTTTGACTTGGGTCCTGATCACGAAGGTTCTGGACGATTAACAGACCCGAGTTGGCAGCATTACCAAAACCGTTGACATCAAGGACCCCACCGAGAACCAATATATCTCCCGTGTAGCTCGGGTTGCCGCTTGAAGACAAACCGCCTTCAACAATGATCTGGCCACGCAGGCGGCAATTTCCCGCGACTTCAAGATCACCCGCTACATAAGTGACATCGAATTTACCCAAGTCACCGCAAGGATTAAAACCTGGCCCTCCCGGACTCCAGTCCTGGTTTCCTTCGAATAGACGACTGGTTCCGATTGTGTTGTCATTACCGCTTGTGCCGGTACCACAAGCGGAAAATGCATTCGCGCCAGCTGACGTTGGCCATAAATCGGCGCCCCGGATGCCTACCTTCATGGCGTTGACGGCGCGCGCCAGAGTGACCTCGTCGCCCCAAGCGCCGTCGAGTGGCCCTTCCTGGGCGGCCGGCGGCGGCAGATAGTTGCCAGTTCGATCACCACCGTCCCGCAATTGCCTCATCATTTCCTCAGCGCCTGACGGCAGAGGCGTCGGGGATGGAGCCACCTTGATTGGACAACTAGAGGCACGATCACCGAGCGGACGTCCATCCATCCGGAAGCTGTTTGAGTCCGGCATTCTGATATCCACCACATTCAAACAACCAGTTTGAATCAAGCATGTCGGATCACCGCCGCCTCGCTCTTCCAGCCTGACTTCAATTTCACGCCGGGCGACAACTTCATCGTCGGATGTCCGCACCACTTCGCCAACGCCCAGCGCCAGGAGTTGCTGGGGGACATCGTCGGGGTCAATTCCATCCAGCAAGGTCCAGCCTGGATCGGCAAAGCAACCCACTCTTTTCCGGTGCTGCACCTTGAAGCCTGCAGGAATCTCAGGCACATCAAGCGTCGCCCAACCAGACCACTCACCAAACCAGCGCGAACCGTCTGCACCGCGCTGACAGGTCAAAGGGTTTCCATCACCGTCCTGCGCCCAGTTGCCAGTGTCGAACCCCCAATCCAGCGTTTCGGTTACGGCCGCCGAAGCACCATGAAAAGCCAGGCTCTGGAGATTCGCGTTACCCGCCATACGTTCCTGCATGCGAACACTGCTCATGGTGCCAATGCCAATGACGGTGAGCAGCAGCAACAGCAGCAGGGCGAAGACCAGCGCAATGCCTTGTTGATGCATGCGGCCTCGATTTTCGGCATTCATGAACCTGTTCATGAGGTTTTCTCCTGTATACCGCACTCAATCCCGACCGTAAATCCGGTCCAGGAGCACATTGCGGAAGGCCGCTTCGAGCACCGCGTCCCTGTCGCCGCCGCGCCCATCGAAAGTCAAAGTGATGCGCACACCGATACAAGCGGTGTCCAGATCGTCAGCCGTGTCGAAATTGCACACATCGGCGTTGACGCCGCCAAGATCGACATCCGGCGGTCGCAACAGCTCGAACTGGATATCCGCCACCCCAGGCACCAGGTCGGTCGTTCTCGGGTTTCCGGGTCCTGATCCGGCACAGCGCAAACGCTCGCCGTCAGAAAAATAGCGGTTGGTGACCAGGGTCAGTTCATTCTGCAAATTCGGAGTCTGTCGGGACTGCGCGCAATGGGAGCGACCCGCATAGCGAACCGTCAGTTCGCTGCCGTCTTCGTGAATCTCAGCAAATGCTTGCCCGATGTCCTGGAACTCGGCGAACGTAAGGGTCAATTGATCCCGGAAGCCGGCGTTACGAATATCACGCAGCAAGTGATCACTGACAAAACGCATGTTTTCCTGTACGCGGGACAAATCTTCCGCGTCCCGGGCAGCAGCCCGTCCGGACAGGTAGGTCAAGGTCAAACCTCCAATCAGGAACGCGCTCAGCGCCAGGGCCACCATCAACTCAACGAGACTGAAACCCCGTTGCGGCGAACGCCCGCGGCTCTGCGGGCCAAGCGACTGTCTCATGCTTTTGCTCATGGTGTATCAGCTGGCACCGCGGGGGCACAGAGCACCCTTGCCGTGTAAGGAAAACGTTCTGCCGGCTGCCCGAATCGTGAATCTTCCCAGCCGACTCTGATACTCGTCTCGATCCAGTCCGAATCCTGACTGAAGCCGGTTCGCGTCACCGTCAAGCTCGGGATGGTGACCGTACCGACCGAGCCCGCCGGATCGGACTGCCACGTATCAACGAGATCATCAAGGATGTCATCGACATCTTCAACGCTCAGGCAGCCATCATCAACATCTGCCATGGCGAGCCATAGTCGCTCCTCGAAATCCAACGCTACAGAGGAGCCGATGGAGGTGTAGTAGGACGAGTGGACGTTTCTCAATCCAGTCAGATTGAGCGCTGCAATGCCGACCAGCCCGACCGAAAGCACCAGCAGGGCGATCAGGACTTCGATCAAGGTGAAACCCTTGCCGTCCCGGGCGCCAGATGAAACGAATGAAGAATTAGTTATCATCGGAATTCAGCACCCATTCAACCTGAAGGGCAAGCTATGGTCCGCGAAGTCACCTGTCCGGTCGGGAGAACCTCGATCTCGCGCGCCTGACGATTACCGGAACAGCCTCGATGTTCGAGAGTCAGTATCTCGGCGCCCCAGTTGTCCGGGCCCTGCTCGAGAAACCCTCGATTGTTGAATGTCAGCCGCTCCGGCCCAGTCAGGGAAACACCCTGCAAACTGGCGCATCGAATCACGCCGGTGATTTCAGGACAACCGGCATCATCAACCGGGTCCACGTTTTCCCCCGCGGGAGGACGGACATTCGCCGACCATGCAAACCCGTTACTGACGAACTCGATCTGCCAGTCTTGATTCCGGCGAATCGCCTGACTTTTCGCGAGGGTGATCAGAGCAATCAATTCATTGTTTTGCGTGGCGACGCGGTTGTTTTTCAATAGCTGTTGCAAAGAGGGGGCCGCAATCGTGGCAGCAATGCCAATAATCGCTATTACGATCATCAACTCAAGCAAGGTGAGGCCTGCAGAGCGGCTGATGGATGAATACCTCATGAGCCCCCCCAGCAACGGTCCGGGTTGTCGCCGGTCGCGGCTTTGACGCCGAGATGAGTCAGCGTCAGTGTTTGACAGGCGGAGTCGTTCGCCTGCGCGCCTTGAGCTTTAGCCTCAATGGAAAAACTCAATCCATCAGCCGGAACGGTTACGGTGATCTCGTAAAAACCGTCGGTTGAATCAAACGGAGTGTCATCCAGACACTCGGCATACGTATTGTTGCGTGTAAAGCAACGCTCCAACTGCTGCGCTGCCTGCAAAAGCTCAGCCTGCGCATCCGCCCGCCGCGTCTTCTGCACCTGGTTCTGATACGACGGAATCGCAATCGCGGCGAGGATGCCAATCACGGCCACCACGATCATCAACTCAATCAGCGTAAATCCACGAACTTTCATTGGCGCGACGTCCTTGCTGCGGTTTCCCAGCCCTGATCATGGCCTTTTGGCCGGGCTGAAGCGCCCGGCGGGCGGGGCGGAACCTTTCAACATCAGCGTACGCCTGCAGCGCCCGCTCGCCAAGCACGGGCCGACGGGCGGGCGTTTCTGCGGGATCAGCGGTGTATTTAGTCTGTCAGGGGACGATTTCA
>PXBU01000377.1 GCA_003566795.1 Puniceicoccaceae bacterium
CCGGCACCCGCAGCAGCACATGGAAGTGGTTCGCCATCACGCAGTAGGTCAGCACCTGCACCCCACAGAAGTCCGCCACCTGCCAGATCATTTTACGCAGCACCTCCTTCTCCCGATCCTCAAACAAACGCTCACCATTCACCGTCCGAGTCATACAGTGGTAGGTCGCTTCGGTTCCTCCCTTAACTTTCCATCTCCGTATATTCATGCCCCCAAAATTAGCCTCAACTAGCGTAATGTCAATATATATTTTGCCAGGCACAAAATAAATTTAATGAAACGATAAAATGAAATTATTTTATTAAGTCGGCTACTCGGCCATTGCCTCACCCGCGATTCGGCCGGTGGTCCAGGCGGCCTGGAAGTTGAAGCCGCCGGTGATCCCGTCGATGTCGAGGCACTCCCCGGCGAAGTGCAGGCTGGGCACCAGCTTGCTCTCCATGCGGCGGAAATCGACATCCTTGAGCCGCACGCCGCCGCAGGTAACGAATTCATCCTTGTTGGTGGTTTTACCGCAGACGGCAAAGCGCCCTGAAATGAGTTCCGCCACCAAGGCGCTTTCCTTGTCTTTGGGCAGGTTGGCCCATTTCTGGGTTTCAGGGATGCCAGTGCAGCTGATGAGCCGTTCCCATAGTCGGCGGGGCAGTTGCTCGAAGACTTTTGTTTTGACCAGCGTTTTTCCCTTGCGCAGGCGGTTGAATGTTTCCCGTAGTTGATTTTCGGAGACATCGCCCAGCCAATTAATCGTGATATCGAAATGATAGTTATCCGCCTGCAGCGCACGGGCTTCCCAGGCGGAGAGCCGCAAGATCGCTGGACCGCTCAGGCCGCGGTGGGTGATCAGGATCGGGCCACGCTGCGCCGAGCCCTTCTGGTCGGTGCAGACGCTGGCGTCTTGCACTGAGAGCCCGGAAAGTCCGTGGGTGCGCTTATCGCTCAGGTTGAACGCGAAGAGCGACGGGGCCAGCGGCTCGATGGAGTGGCCGAGTGCCTCCAGTGAGCGAGCCAGCTTTGAGCCCTTGAGCGAGCCTGTGGCCAAGCAGACCTTGTCCGCGCGCTGCAGGCTGCCGTCGTTAAATTCCAGCGCGAATCGCCCGTCTTCTTCCTTGGTCAGGCCGCGCAGGCCGAGATTCTTCAATAGTCGAACACCCAGCCTGGCGGCCTGCTGCTCAAAGCATGCAATGATGGTGCGGGAGTCATCCGTGGTGGGGAACATGCGTCCGTCGGACTCGGTTTTGAGTGCTACCGAGCGGTCGGCAAACCAACGAATCGTGTCCTGCGGCTGCCAGCGGTGAAAGGCGCCTAACAATTCGCGACTGCCCCGAGGGTAATGACGGATAAGTTGCCTGGGCACGAAACAGCTGTGAGTCACATTGCAGCGCCCACCACCGGAGATTTGCACCTTGGTCAAGGTGCGCCGACTCGACTCGTAGATCGTCACCTCGGCCGCCGGGTCGCGTTCGGCCACCGTTAAGGCAGTAAAATAGCCCGCCGCACCACCGCCGATAACGGCGACTGATCTCTGTTTTGTTTGGGATGTCACTGTGGTGGCTTGCCCGGGCGTAGTTCAGCGGGGCGGTTCGGGGTCCGGCTACGTTGCACTACACCGTGCACTGCGCCGGGACAGGCTTCGTAGCTTCGCTCCGCTACAGATGAAGCCTGGAGGCGCGGGTCGGAATCGAACCGACGATAGAGGATTTGCAGTCCTCGGCCTTACCACTTGGCGACCGCGCCATTACAGACTAAGCCATGAGTAGAGAGGCTTGCGTGGGGAATTCAAGTGAATTTTGTAATTAATTGATGAGGTAGGGTAGGCCGAACAGCAGAAAGAGGAACAGCGCGGTGCTGAGGACAAACAAGACCAGGCAGCCGATCTTGGCGCGTTGAATCTCATCGCCCACGAGTGATTTATATTTCGTCAATGGCTCCACAGCTGTTTCTTTCGGCTGTTGCTGCGTCTGGCTGGAAGCGGCAGGTTTTTGACTGTCTGTGCCTGCGGGTTGCTCGGCTTGGGGAGCATCGTCCTTCGCCACCGGACGATACTTTTGCTGGTCCTGCTCCAGGCGCGCGATCTTTTGATCGAGCCAAGCCAGGTGCTGGCGGATCAATTTGCGCTGGGCGTGCAGTTCTTCGAGCAGTTTCATTTATAAAAAATCCCGCTTCGGCAAGAAGCGGGATTTAGAAAGTTTTGTCGCAAGAAAACGCTTAGGCGTTGGCAGCTTCAACGATATTGACCTTGCGGTGTGCCTTGTCAAAGGCGACGCTCCCGTTCTTCAAGGCAAACAAAGTGTGGTCGCGCCCCATGCCGACATTCGCGCCGGGATGGTAGCGGGTGCCGCGCTGGCGCATGATGATATTGCCCGCGACGACGGCTTCGCCGCCAAACTTTTTCACGCCGAGGCGCTTGGAGTTGCTGTCGCGTCCGTTGCGGGAAGTTCCTTGTCCTTTTTTATGTGACATTTATATAATCTCCAATTTGAGGGTTAACCTTGGATCGATTCAATCTTGATCACGGAAAGGTGTTGGCGGTGCCCACGACGCTTCTTGTAGCCTTGGCGACGCTTCTTTTTGAAGACGACAATTTTCTTGTCCTTCTTATTTTCGAGAATGGTGGCCTTCACACTGGCACCCTCAACGAGGGGATTGCCAAAGCGTGCGTCGGCACCTTCACCGATCATCAGGACATCACTGATATCGATCGAATCGCCCGCAGCTGTGCCGGGAAACGAGTTGATCTTCAGGATGTCGCCTTCCGTGACGGTAAATTGGCGGCCTTGAGTTTTGATTGTGGCTTTCATGGGAAAAACGAGTGAGCAAATCGGATCAGCGCGGGGAATCAAGGAGTTTTTTCGGCTATTTTTGTTTTGGGTGCACCCTTTATTTTTAAGTAGGGGTGCGTCATGGCTGCGGCGCGGGCGGTGGCTGCGTCAATCCAGCTTGGCCAGATGCCGCAGCGCGGCCACGTAGCCGTCGAAGCCGAGTCCGGAAATCACGCCGATACAGACCTCTGCCGTCATAGAGTGCTGGCGGATCGGCTCACGCTGATAAATATTGCTGATGTGCACCTCGATGACCGGCAGGTCGGCCCCTGCCAGCGCATCGCGCAGCGCCAGGCTGGTGTGGGTGAGGGCTCCGGGGTTGATGATCAGGCCAAAGACTTCGCCATCAGCAAACTCGTTGTTGATCTCATCGATGATAAAACCTTCATGGTTGCTCTGGTAGAACTGAACTTCCACGTCCAGCGCGGCCGCTTCTTCGACCAGCAGGTTCTCCAGGTCGGTCAGGGTTTGGTCGCCGTAAATACCCGGCTCGCGCTGACCGAGGCGATCCAGATTGGGGCCGTTAATGATGACGATGCGTTTCATACTTAAAGGGATAGGCGATAAAGCGACACAAGGCAAAACCTATAAGGGTAAATAAGAATCCGCGCCTTAAAACGGCGGCTCTTCGTCCAGAATTTCGTCGGCCGGGTCGAAGGGGGGCGGCTCGCTGCTTGCGGCAGCAGCACCATCCTGGTCGACTTTCCAGGCATTTAAATTGACGAAGTAGCGGCCTTGATACTCGCGTCCGCGCAGGTCGAAGGCGACTTTCACCTTGTCGCCCTCCTTCAGGTTGTTGAGCAATTCCACCTTATCTTTGACGCATTGCAGGCAAATATCCTGCGGGTATTTTTCGGCATCTGTGGTGATGACGAATTCCCGGACATTGAAGCCACTGCCAAAGGTTTTCTCTTCAAAGATCTGTTTTACGGTTCCACTTAGTTCATACATGAGACCAGAAAAGAGAGACCTGTTGCGCGAGGCAAAACAATTTTGGCAGAATGATGTGCCGGGTGTTCGGTCGGGTCAGAGCGTTCTGCGCGGGGTGGATGTTGCCGGGTTGATCGATTATCACTAGGCGGAAAAACTATCACGGAAGACCACTTCGTCGTAGGGAAGTTGTCCGCCACGGGCGTTGGCATCTTTGACCGCCTTACCGACGGTTAACATCATGCCTATGACGTGATTTTCCGGCAAGCGGATGCTTTCGGCGACTTTAACCGGGTCGAAGCCGATCATGGGGCAGGATTCGTAGCCCATCGCTTTGGCGGCGAGCATCAGGGTTTGTGCGGCGATGCCCACGGAGCGCATGGCCTCGTCGCGCTGAAGTTGCGGGTTGTCCCGGTAGAAGGGGGCGATCATGGGCACCAGCATCTCGCGGACCGGAGCCGGGGCATTGAGCCAGTAGCGCTCGGCGTCCTCGTGTGCGTTCAGGTCGGCACAGATGAGGATGGTGGCGGAGGCCTCGCTGACCTGCGCCTGATTCCAGGCTGCGGCGCGGAGGGCATCCAGTTGGGTGGAATCGGTGACCACTACGAAGCGCCAATTTTGCATGTTGAAGGAGGTGGGGGAGAGCAGAGCCAGCTCCAGGAGCGCGTTGATCTCGGTCTCTGTCATTTTGTGTGCCGGGTCGAAATGCTTGACCGAGCGTCGTTCGCGAATGGCTGATAGTGTATCCATGCTTGCAATTTCTGTCGGCTTATCGGCAGAGGTCAAGCTGGTGTCAATGAAAGCCTATGTTCAGGGGGCAGAGGTCAGAGGACAGAGGTCAGGGGTCAGAGGACAGAGGGCAGAGGACAGGAGACAGAAGACAGAGGTCAGAAGACAGAAGACAGAAGACAGAGGACAGAGGGCAGAGGACAGAGGGCAGAGCTCAGATATTGAGGTTTAGAGCGGTACG
>PXBU01000405.1 GCA_003566795.1 Puniceicoccaceae bacterium
ATCTTCCGCCGCAGGGGCCGCTGGCGCAGATTCTGACAGTTGTTGCTCCTGTTGCAGCTGCTGCCGACGCTGCTCCTCCAATTGCTGGCTCTGCACAAACATGAAGCCAATGCCGGCGGCAATACAGGCGATACCCAAAAATGTATTCTTTTTATCCATCAAGATGCGTTTTAAAAGGACGGTCTATGTCCTGTCGGTGCTCGCTTTTCAAGTCCGGAACCGGATCATAGCCTCCCGAGTTCCAAGGATGGCAGCGAAGGATACGCCGCAGCGCAAGTCCACAGCCAATAAAAAAACCATGTTTGAGCAAAGCCTCCCGCCCGTAGCAGGAGCAGGTGGGACTGAAGCGGCAGCCGCAAGATGCACCGAAGAGCGCGTGTAATGCGGGAGAGAGCGTCAGTTGATACAGACGCAGACCAAGAGCCGCGACCCGCGCAGCCAGGGAGACTTTGGGCAAGGGCTGAGTCATTTGGCAGCTCTCCCCGCATCGGCTCCGCGTGCAATTCTCGTATAAGCGTGCATGAATTGTCCCTCAAGTTCGGCAAAGCTATACCGCTCAAATCCGGAGCGGAGCACAACCACAAAGCGACTCCCTTGGGGCAATACTGCCGAGTGGCGACGAAAAAGCTCGCGGATCAATCGCTTGCCGTAATTGCGCCGAACAGCGTTCCCGACCCGGCGACTGGCAATCACACCCAAGCGCGCCGGGGCACTGGCATCCTCCGCACCAAACTCGCACTGGACCACGAAAGGCCCGCAGTGGATGCGGTGCTTCGACCCACGCACTTGCTGAAATTCGCTCTGTTTACGCAGGCGCTGTGAAGCTGGAATGCCCATGCTTCTGAAATACGACGCCAACCGTCGCCTACCTTAAACGGAGGCGGACAGGCGGTAGCGACCTTTGGCACGTCTGGCAGCCAGCACCTTACGGCCGCTGTGCGTTTTGTTACGGGCACGGAAGCCGAACTTGCGTGCACGTCTTAGTTTCGAAGGTCTGTATGTCGGTTTCATTTCTTAGGAATGCTTGAAATTGGAAAAAGCGGTGCAGAAAAGACTCCGCCAGCAATGCTGTCAAGTCCACAGCAGCGGATTTTTCCGCGAAAAACTCTTCCGTCCACCAGCTAAGTGCTGGCCGCGCACTACCACCTTAACCCTCCATGAGCGTAAATCGTTGGTTTACAGACTTGTGCCTTGCCAAAGCAACGACACTTCTTAGCTGTTGAAGGTCACTATAGCATATTATGGCAAAACTAGGCTCAAACACAGCATCACCCAGCAGCGGTCAGAAGAAGCGCAGCTTTCTGGAAGGGCAGAGACTCGCCAAACAGAAATCCTATGAGAAGCAGGCCAAGCGTAAAAAGGTCAAACTGGAGGATTTAACCGTCTTCACCCAACAACTCGCTGCCATGCTGGAGGCCGGCCTGCCGCTGGTCGGAGCCTTGGAAGCACTGGAAGAACAGACGGAACACCCGGTCTTTCAAATCATCATTCGCAACGTTAAAAACGAGGTCTCAGCCGGACGCTCGTTTTCCGATGCCTGCCGGGATTATCCACGGGCATTTCCCAATCTATTTGTTTCGATGGTGGAAGCGGGTGAAGCCAGTGGTAGTCTGGCCGAAATCCTGGAAAAGACTTCCACTTACTTTGAAGAAACCGTAAAGCTAATGAAGCAGGTCAAGGGTGCACTGGTCTACCCGGCAGTGGTGATCGGGCTCGCTATCGTCCTGGTTAATGTCCTGTTGATTTTTGTTATCCCGGTCTTCGCCGAAATGTTTGATGACTTCGGTGCCGAGTTGCCCAAGCCGACGCAAATGCTGATTGGTCTGAGCGATTTCCTGCAGTCCTACATCATCTTTTTGATCCTGGGAATGATCGGGATCTTTATGCTAATCAAACGTTTTTGCGCGACGCCGAAGGGCCGCGTCATCAAGGACAAAGTTATCACCAAATTACCCGTGATTGGTGAACTCATCCGGAAGGTGAGCCTCTCCCGGTTTTGCCGCACCTATGCCATCCTCATGCGTTCGGGTGTGCCCATCCTTAAAACACTTGAAATTGTCGGATCTGCTGCGGGAAACACCTTCGTGGAGCGTGCCTGCAAGAATATTTCCAAACATATCAGCGCTGGCGGCCAAGTCTCTGAAGTGGTCGCTGATGATCCTTACTTTCCACCCATGGTCAAACACATGACTCGCGCGGGCGAACAAACCGGCAACGTGGACGGCATGTTGGTGAAGGTGGCCGATTTCTACGATGCTGAAGTCGACACGCTGGTGGCTGCGCTGACTTCACTGATGGAGCCACTTTTGATCACTTTTCTCGGCGTGGTCATCGGCGGCATCGTGATGGCGATGTTCCTGCCCATATTCGAGCTATCCAGCGTGGTGGGCTAATGAAAACTCTAGGCTGCGTTGGCGGGATCGTCGCCCGCCTCAAGCTCGGGACTTTCGTCCTGAGCTGCGCCCGCCGTCCCCAGTTGCAATTTCGGTTTGCCGCGGCCTTCCACCACAGCCCGATTGATCACTACCTTGGCCACATTTTTCGCCTGCGGCAGTTGGTACATCACATCGAGCATGATTCGCTCCATAATGGACCGCAGCGCCCGTGCACCCGTCTTCAATGCGATTGCTTTGTCTGCGATCGCGGTGATCGCATCGCGGGTGAAATGAAGTTCTGCCCCCTCCATTGAGAAGAGTTTGCCATACTGCTTGACCAAAGAGTTTTTGGTGTTTTGCAGGATATGCACCAGATCCGAACGGCTCAATTCGTTCAGCACCGCCACCATCGGCAAACGCCCGATGAATTCAGGGATCATGCCAAAGTGGACCAGATCCTCCGGTTGGGTCTCGCGCAGCAATTCGCTGACCGGCACTTCGCTTTGTCGGCGATTGTGCATGGTATCAAAGCCCATCGCCTTGGAGCCGATACGGCTCTGCACAATTTCATCGAGCCCGACAAAGGCACCGCCGCAGATGAAAAGAATATTCGTTGTATCCAGTTGAATGTATTCCTGGTTCGGGTGCTTGCGCCCTCCCTGCGGGGGGACGTTACAAACCGTGCCTTCGAGAATCTTCAAGAGCGCCTGCTGCACCCCTTCGCCGGAGACATCGCGGGTGATCGATACGTTGTCGGTTTTGCGACCGATTTTATCAATCTCGTCGACGTAAATGATCCCACATTCAGCTTTTTTCACATCGTTGCCGGCTGACTGCAACAGCCGCAGCACGATGTTTTCAACATCTTCACCCACATAACCGGCTTCGGTTAAAGTCGTGGCATCGGCGATCGCGAAAGGAACATCCAGCATATTCGCCATAGTCCGGGCAAGCAGGGTTTTGCCGCTACCCGTCGGCCCCAGTAGCAGGATGTTACTTTTCTCAATTTGAACGTCGGAAAAATCTTTATGCGATTCGTTGAATCCGGCAGATGACTCCATCCGTTCATCTGACCGCAGGCGTTTGTAGTGGTTGTAAACCGCAACGGCCAGCGCCTTCTTAGCGTAATCCTGCCCGATAATATACTCATCCAGCCGCGCCGTGATTTCAGCCGGTTTGAGTAAATTGAAGCGTTCTCTTGATTCGCTCTTTTGTTGCTGAGTGACCGCTTCCTGCGCCTCCGCCAGTTCGCGGTCGATGATGGTCTTACACACGGAAACGCAAGAATCGCAGATGTGGACCCCGGCGGGACCGGCGATCATCTTGCGGACTTCATTTTGTGCCTTACCGCAAAAGGAGCAGAAAGTCATGCGTGTGGATTTGGCCATGTGTTCGGAGTTTGTTGCTGGTTGTCTGTTGTTCGCTGATTGGGTGTTGCTGCCCGTTCGTCGCTAGCTGTTCATTTCTGGATTGATACCAACGTTCGTCACGCGGCACTTTTTAATGCGCCATTCAAGCAACACCTCCCACTCATGGCGCAGCGTGCTTGTTCTCAATTACCTTATCAACGATGCCGTATTCGAGCGCGTCCTGGGCAGTCAGGTAAAAGTCCCGGTCCGAATCCGCTGCAATTTCTGCGGCAGTCTTGTTGGTGTGGCTGGCGATCAACTCATTCATCCGCTCGCGCCAGCGTACGATCTCGCGGGCAGCGATGGAGATGTCGGCCGTCTGCCCCGTAGCCCCCCCCATCGGTTGGTGCATCATGACGCGGCTGTTCGGCAGTGCGTAACGCTTACCCGGCGTGCCGGCGGCAAGGAGCAGCGTCGCCATGCTGGCCGCCTGCCCAACACAATAAGTCACCACATCACACTGCAGGAAATTAATGGTGTCGTAAATTGCCATACCGTCAGTCACACTGCCGCCGGGTGAATTGATGTAGAGGCTGATATCCTTCTTCGGATCCTCCATCTGCAAGAAGAGCATCTGCGCGATCACCGCGTTGGCCACAAAGTCGTTGATCGGAGTGCCGATGAAGATGATGCGGTCGCGCAGCAGGCGACTATAGATATCCCATGCGCGCTCGGTGCGACCCTCGCGTTCATAGACTGTTGGTAATGGTACGTAACTCACAATTTCTTAGGATGGGTCAGGACAAAATAATATCAACTGCTTTTAGGCATTAACCAGGGAAGTCGGCTTACTTCTCACCACTATCCGTGGGCTTCGTTGCCTCCGCATCGGCGGGCGCGGCGACCGTGCGTTCGGCCTTTTCAACCAGCAGATCCATCGTCTTGGCAAGGATTATATCGCTACGCATGCGGTTGATCCGGCTTTGATCCTGCTGGATTTCCTTGACCAGTTTTTCCGGTTTTTCCCCGGTCTGCTGAGCCTGCATCATAATCATGCGGCCGAAGTCATCCTGTTCGGCTTTAATTTTTTCCTGCTCAGCAATCTTGCCGAGGATCAGGCGCGACTTCAGGCGGTCATGCGCCGCTTTGCTGGCACCGTCGTGCAGTTGTTCCTTGTGCTTTTCAAATTCCTCAGCGGGGATGCCTTGTTGCAGATTGCGCTGCATAAACTCACGCAGCACGACATCCGTCTCACTCGCCACCCAACTCTCGGGGATCGGGAAATCTACCGCCTTGAGCAGTGCATCCGTTATTTGCTGGCGCTCTGCATTGGCATTTTGTTGCTGCTTCTGGTTCTCGATGTTCTCGCTGATTTTTTGGCGCAGATCGGCCTCATCCTCCGCGCCGAGGCTCTGCAGCAGTTCCTCGTCCAGCTCAGGCAGCACTTTCTCGCGCACTTCCTCCGCCTTGATTTGGTAGGTGGCCGTTTTGCCGGCCAGTGCCTCCGGCTTGAAATCTTCGGGGAACTCCATGGTGACTTCTTTCTCATCCCCCGCGCTCATACCGACGAGTCCGTCGACCACCGCACGCACTCCGGGTGCGTCCTCGGAACCAGCTTCTTCCCAGGTGACTTTCTGGCTACCATACATCGGCGCATCGGGCACGAGATCAGCCACCAGCTCATCCCCGATCTTACCCTCATAGGAGCAGCGCACGTAATCACCCTTTTCCGCCGCCTTCTCAGCGACGTTGTATTCCGCGCGCTGGTTCAGGATTTGCGTGAGCATCTTGTCCACTTCCTCGTCGCTGGCAGCGGTGGGCTCGTTGGTCACCGGAATCCCCTCGTAGGCTGGCAGCTCAAAGCCAGGCACCACATCCACGGTGAAAGTGACCGTGGCCTCAGCACCGGGAGCGATTGCTCCCTCCTGTAGATCCACAATGTTGAAGACTTCGATATCGGCACCCACGACGCCCTCCTGATGCGCCTGCGAAATGACGCGCTGCTTCAGCTCCTGGAGAATATCTTTGGCAAAACGAGCGCGCACCATTTTCTCCGGCGCTTTACCCGGCCGGAAGCCGGGAATCTTGGCCTGACGCTGAAAGTCCTTAATCAGCTTGTTTTCCTGCTCGGCGACCTCCTCAGCAGAGATGCTGACGCTGATCTCCTTGCGGGTTTCGTTGATATCTTTGACGTCGGTTTTCACAATGTTTTGTAGGTTTGAATGTTACGGGAAGGGCCCGTTTACGCAAAACCGGGCAATAAAGGCGAAAGCTTTTTTACGGTCAATGCCCTATTTATGCTAAATCCACCTTTTCTTTTAAATCTAATTTTTACGGAAAAAGGCTTGCTAGGCAGTGCAGGAACCCTACTTTCTTCGGTTTTTCCAATTTTCAACCAGTTTTTCCTATGGCACGTATTTGCGCAATCACAGGCAAGCGCCCCGTAAAAGGGGGTCGCATCATTCGTAAGGGTCTCACCAAAAAGAGTGGTGGTATCGGCACCTCGCTGGTCAAAAATACCAGACGCCGTTTCCGCCCGAACGTGCAGCGCATCCGGGTCAAACTCCCCAGTGGCGAAATCAAGCGCATGTGGGTCTCGGTCAAGGCCATCAAGGCCGGTAAGGTGACCAAAGCATAAGCCGAGTCGATTTCGGCTGCTGCCGGTAAGCGCAGCCAAAAAAATTCAAACAGCCCCGCTCCGGCGGGGCTTTTTTTTCTTTGCGGCAGATGGGGCTAATCGAGCGCCTCCCCCTGACTGCTAAAGAGCACCAAAAAACCTTGTAGCGCACCGTTGCTCATCGGGTTGGCCCGCTCTGCCAGATCCGCCTGCCGGTAGATCCGTGTCAAGGCATCCGGAAAGTCGCCCGGATACCAATGCTGCCAGTAGGCTTGCCAACGCGCATCCAGCACCACACCTGCCAGCGGAAAAACAGCATCGCAAAGGAGTGTGTTCAGCCGCTTGCTGCCGATCATCCCCCGAAACACTGCCTCCGAAATACATCGCAGTAGCTCCTTGGTGTCGGCTGCCTTGCGGAAGTCGGCCGGGGCGGCTGAGTCGACCAGTTCGCTGCCTTTGAGGCACTGCAAAAGTTGATCAGGCCAATCGGGATTGGCATTACAGATCGCCGCATACTGCCTCAGTCGCAACTTAGGGTGATTGGCTGGTCGGCAGCCACTCAACCTCCAATCCTTGCGATAATCTTCAAATACAGCATCCGTATCGATCCCACAGCAGAAATCATCCAGCGAGTAACGCGCAGCGATGTGATGCATCACTCCCCGGTTCCTGGCATAACCCATGACCTCCAGCGTGGATTCGTGACAACAACGCGCCCAATCCGCCCGGCTCAATCGCTTGTCAGCAAATCCTAATTTCTGCTGCCAGCGGAAGCTGGCTAATTCCGCCAGCAAGCGCCTGCGTTCCGGCAACGGCTTCTGGATGAAGCGTTCAAACCACGCCAGTTCGTTGACCTGCTCCAAATCCAGCAGGGCCGCCTCCATCGCATATTCTTCAAGATCCCGCTCCAGCAAGGGCAGCAACACCAGCGACTCTTCGGGGAAAACTTGCGCCGATGCAGTCGCATCCTGCTCGCCATACAAGAGCACATGCAGCATCACCCGCCTGAAATTAGCATTTTTGTCGTGTCCGTGATGAAACCAGTCGCTGGCATGGAAATGGATCTCCACATCGCCGATCCGCTCCTCACCATCGATCTCCAGGCGGGCCTCCCGGAAGTCCGGGCCCTCATGCATGTTCCAGCGACCGGGGTCCAACACCTTGAGCCGCTTGCCCGAGCTTGTGCGTAAATCCTCCTGATAAAAATCACCGTGCAACCAAATTTTCTGGATCACTTTCTCAGAAATCGAAAATGGACCATACAGCCCCTGAACTTCATGCACCGCACTCATTTGCATACTCTGATTAGAGGGCGATTTCAGGTCGGGTCAATACTGGCGATGATAGGTCCACAATTGAATGCTGGTTTCGAAGCACCCGGACTGCGCCTTTAGACACGCCCACAGGCCGACGAATTATTTTCATAACCGACACCCTCGGATTGTAAAAATATAGTCAAAGTGAAGCGCTCGGGGGCGACCGGGTATCTTATCATTGAAGCACCTCTAAGTTGCCGACTTGCTAACCGACTTAAAAAACACCGCGCTACGATTTATCACGTCCGGTGGGGGCCTACTTAACTCACCAGCAAATAAAAATCATCCTCCGCACGCAACAGGAATGACTGCCCTAATCGATACATGCCAGAAGTCAAAACACCCGCCACAACTATCTCTAAAATCTGCTCAGACGACACCAGCTCCCCCACATCGTTTCGCTCGCTGGTGTGTCTTTCGCTGTGCTTTCTACTCCTGTTCGGCTTGTTTTTGGCGCACCAACTGGAGCGAGTTGATCTGAATTTAGCCGTAAGCCAAGAGCGGGAAAAAGCACTGTTAGATACCTCCCTATTGGCCTCACGCATCGAACAGTCGGTCAATTCCACCTTCTATCTGATCGTCGGCCTGGCGCGTCTAATCGAGGTCAATGGCGGCATCACAGATGAGCAGTTTCGTGAAATTTGCTCCGAACTATTGCGCGCTAAACCGGGCTTGGTGAACATCGCCGCCGCTCCCGACATGGTGATCCAGCACGTTTGGCCATTAGACGGCAATGAAGCGGTTCTGGGCCTGGACTACGCCGAGCTACCCCAGCAGCGCGACGCTGCCTTTCGAGTCAAAGCGACTGGCGAACCTATTATCGCGGGCCCTGTTTCGCTGGTGCAAGGCGGCGAAGCTCTGATTGGGCGCTTCCCCGTTCACGTCAAAGACCCGAAGACTGAAGAGCGCAGATTTTGGGGCCTTATCTCCACGCCCTTCAAAACATCCGCACTTTATCAGGAGGTCGGCCTGTTCGATACCGCCTTTAATTTAAAGATCAGCCTACGCGGCCGCGATGCCCTTGGAGCAGAGGGAGAGGTCTTCTTTGGACCCAAAACTCTCGACGCCGAGCATCCAGTTTACTTCCCGGCCAGGGTGCTCTCCGGTTCCTGGCAAATCGCCGCCGTGCCGAAAGGGGGTTGGCCGCAGAGCGCACCGAATGCCTTTTACATCCGGTCAGCAGTCGCGGCCTTCACCATCTTACTTGGGCTGATCATTTGGCTGTCCTACCTGTATTCTCTGCGCAAATACCATATTCAAGAGGCCGAGCGCACCGCCTTACAAGTAAAGCAACGTTTCTACGCTAACATGAGCCACGAACTGCGCACGCCACTCAACGGAATTTGCGGCTTATCCCAAATAATCGAAATGAGCACGCCGGACGAGGAGATCCGCAGCCACGCAAACACGATATTAAAATCAGGTGAAACCTTGACACAATTACTCGATGACGTGCTCGTGCTCTCGCGCGAGGACGACGGCGAGGTCAGCTTGCATTCCATTGAGTTGGAGCACTTTCTCGCGGAACTTCTCCCACCTCTCTGGCAAGAGGCCGAGAGAAAAAAGCTGCACTTCATACAAGAACCCCTCCCTGCCAGTTGCAAGCATATCCGCTGCCACCAAGCGATGTTGCGCCAAATATTATGGAATCTGCTGAGTAACGCGATTAAGTTTACCAAGTCGGGGTCGGTGACACTCGCAATCAGCGCCACCCCGGCAGGAAAGGTGGCCTACCACATTAGTGACACCGGCATTGGGATCGCTCCTGATAAGCTCGAGACCGTCTTCCAGGATTTCTTTCAGGAAGACAACAGTAACACACGTGAGTTTGGCGGCGCGGGGCTGGGCCTGGCCGTGGTGCGGCGTTTCGTAGTCCGATTGGGTGGCTCGGTGAGGGTAGAAAGCAACTTGGGCGTGGGCACTCGCTTTACTGTCCTGCTCCCCAATCCCAGGTAATAGCTGCGCACAATGCGGTTTGACTGGCGGTCAGCAGCCTGCGCCGCGCGCGTGGGGTGCAGGCGCAATTTTTTGCGCGGTGCCACGTAATCCTAATCCGGCTCGTAATCAGTCTTTAGATTACCATTACGATGTGCTTTGATACCCCGCTCTTATAATTACAACCGTGTGTTGCCGTGATCTCTCCTTGGAATCGCCTTTTCGCTGTAATTAGTTGAAATACTCGATTAATATCGAAACTGTTCCATCTCACATACGATACCCCCCACTTAAATGTTTTTAAGAAATCTAATTCCCACTTTATGTCTAGTGATATTGGTCCACAGCTCGGCTGTCGCCGATGTGTCGACAGAAATTGCGAACTTCGCCGGACTGGCTGGTGCCGAAAATTTGCCGACTACGCTGGAGGCCAACGACGAAATTGAGATCCTGCAACTGGAGCAGGCCATCGATCTGGCCCTGGCCAACAATCTCGGTTTAACCACCGCCCGCTATCGCCCGATCAATGCCCGCGACAGCATCTTGATTGAAGAGGCCGAATTTGATCCCTCACTCTTTGGATCGACCTCCCTCCAAGAGCAACGCGCTGCGGCCTCGGCCAGCGCATTGGACAATGTTGATGCTCCCGAAAGTAAAAGCCGCCAAGGACGCATCGGGGTGGATAAGCGCTTCTCCACCGGCGCTACTGTAACCCTTGACACGGACCTCGGGCGCCGCACCACCAACAATAACGCCGCACGTAATCCTGACTACACGTCAGGTGTCGGGCTGAGCTTGCGACAACCGCTGATGCGCGGCTCTTGGTCCCGCATCAATTTGGCTCCACTGGCTCGCGCCAGAATCACCGCCGACCAATCGGTCTTTGAATTGCGCTCCGAGATACTTGACGTCATTGCGGAAACTGAGATCGCCTATTGGAATCTGGCCTTTGCCCGTGCCGACGCCGCTTTGATCAACTCCAGCATCGAACTTGCGGAAACGCTGCTGGAGGAGAACCGCGAGCGCAAACGCCTGGGTCTGGTCACCGCACTGGAGGTCCTGCAGGCAGAGACCGAACTGGTCAATCAACAGGAGGATCTGATCCAGGCCGAGCAAACGATCGACGACGCCGAAGACGCCTTGCGGCGGATAATGGGGACCGCCTCCTTCCTGGAGGACCTCGACGACGATCAAATTGTGGTGCAGGCACTCCCGGTAACGATGGCAGCCCTGCGACCAATGCCGGAGGTGGTGCAAGATACCATCCGCTCTGATGCTGATGCCCTCGCCCAGGAGCGAGCGATTGAGGTGCAGCGCATCAACAAAATACTCGCGCAGGATGCCACCCGCCCGAATCTGGATCTGGTCGGCGGGGTGGACTACCTGGGCCGCGACGACGACGGAAGGTCGGCCTACCGTGGCGCCTACCAGGGTGATGGCTACAATTGGAACGTCGGCGTGGAACTGCGTATGCCCTGGGGCTTCCGTGAGGCGCGGGCCCGCACCCGGCAGGCTGAGCGGAATCTGGAACGGGAGAAAATAACACTCTACGACATCAAACAACAAAAAGCCCTGGCCGCGCGCAACGCCTGGCGCACCACCCGGACCGGGCTCCAGCGAATTGAGGTCACCCGTCAAGCACTCGTTTTAAACGAAGAGGCTTTTGAACAGGAGCGCGCCCGCTACGGCTCCGGCCTGGTGGCCTACCGGCAGGTCTTGGAAGCACAGCGTGATTTTGATCGAGCCCGCAGTAATTATTTATCTGCTATTATTGACACCACCCGTGCATCGATCCGCCTGAGTCGGGTTGATGGCACGATTTTGGATCGCAATGGCTTCGCTTGGCAGAACTTGGATAGCCTGGGCCAAGAAGCCCCTAACCTGTCCTCCCACCCGATCTTGCAAGACCTGCGCAATAATTAAATGAAAAACATTTTTACCATCCTATTCATCCTGGCACTCTTGGGTGGCGGCTCCTATGCCGTGGTCACATTCCTGCAACAGTCCGACGATGATGAGAATGAACGCATTCGCACCGACACCGTGCGGCAGCGCGACATCACCACCGTGGTCAATGCCAGTGGCGAGGTCTTACCCTTATTGAACAGTGTGGTGAAATCCGAGATCAGCGGTCGCATCGAGCACCTGCACGTGATGGAGGGCGATGCCGTGAAGCGAGGCGATTTACTGGTCGAGCTCGACCGCAAGAGCTTATTGACGCGCGAACGTGAAGCCGAGCGCAACCTGGAGTCGGACCAACTCCGACTCGAAAGAGCCCGCCGCAACTTCAATCGGCTGCAAGAACTCTACGCACGCGAGTTCGTGGGAGAACAGGAATTCCTCGATGCGGAGACCGATTATAAGCTGGCCCAGCTGAATCTGGAAATCGCGCAAGCCCGCCTGGAGGATACGCAGGAAGACATCTCCAAAACGTCGATTGTCGCGCCGCACGACGGCATCATCACGCGCATGGATATCGTGGAGGGCCAGGTCATATCGGGCGCCACCTCGGTCAATGATGGCACGGAATTAATGACGATCTCGCAACTCGACGAGCTATATCTGGTCGCCGAAATTAATGAGGTCGATGTGGACAAATTGGAGCTGGGGAAAGAAGCATTGGTAACCTTCGATGCGATCCCAAATTTTGAAATTCGCGGTGAAATCAGCGTAGTGGCCGCATCCGCCCGTCGCGATGGAAACATCCGGGTCTTTCCGATCGAGGTCGTCTTCGAAGTGGCCGATGCTCGTGTCCGACCCGGGATCAGTGCCTCGGTTGAGGTCCCGGTCGCTGCCGCGTCTGAGGTCCCCTCGGTGCTACTCTCGGCGGTTTTTAACGAGGATGATGGAAGCAGCTATGTCTTTCTGAGAAAACCCGGCGGCTGGGAACGCCGGGCAGTCGATGTGGGCATCAATAATTTGCAACATATCGAAATTAAAAGTGGCTTGGAAGCGGGCGACGTCGTTGCTCTAAGCCGTCCACCTCAGTTCCGTTAGCGGCTATGAACCAGGCCGAAGAAATTTTTGCCCTTTCGGGCATACGGCGCACCTACCAGGTGGGCAATGAGTATGTGCATGCGCTCGACGGGGTGGACCTGACGATCCATGATCGGGAATTCATCGCGGTGATTGGCACCTCCGGCTCCGGCAAGTCCACCCTGATGCACACCCTTGGCTTCATGGATAGTCCGACCGGCGGTGAGATGATCTTTGAGGGGCGGGATGTTTCCTCCATCAGCCGCGCCGAGCGTGCCCGCCTGCGTGCCTCGCGCATCGGCTTTGTCTTTCAGGCCTTTAACCTGCTGCCCCGTCTAACGGTGATGGACAACGTCACGCTGCCACTGGTTTACAGTCGCAATAAGGTCAAAGACAAAACCGCCCGGGCCCTCAAGGCGCTCCAGCGTGTTGGCATGGAGCACCGCTCGACCCACACCCCCAACCAACTCTCCGGTGGCGAGCGCCAGCGTGTGGCGATTGCCCGTGCCCTAATCAACGAGCCAAGGCTGATACTGGCGGATGAGCCGACCGGTAATCTGGACAGCAAGAACCGGGGCAAAATTATGGACTTGTTCACCTCGCTGCTGGACGAGGGTATCACCCTCGCCGTGGTGACCCACGACGACGAGGTAGCGGAATACGCCGAGCGCCGGATCCGCATGCAGGACGGCAAAATCATCGAAGACACTGCGGGGGGAGCCAAGCAATGAATCCAATCGGGGATATTATCAATGGCACGACCAATGGCTTGGCCGAGGTCTGGACCAACAAGGTGCGCTCGCTGCTCTCGATGAGTGGCATCATCCTCGGCGTGGCGGCTCTCGTGGCGATGGTCGGCATCGTCCAGGGGATGCTCACCAACATGCGGGCCTCGTTTGAAATGAGTGGCGGTATCTTGAGGCTGGAAGTCGTGCCGCGTGATGCACCGGAGTCCCAGCGGCACATCGCCGGAATCTCACCGGGCATGACTTGGCGCGATATCGGCGCGATCCAAAAGGCGATTCCCCTGGCCGCATTTGTCACCGCCGAAGTGGATATGCGGTGGGAAAGCTTCATTGTCGGCGGGCGGCGTGAGTTTGCCTTTCTGCGTGGTGTGAGCCCGGACTTCATCGATATCTACCAGCGGGAACTCGAATATGGCCGCTTCATCTCAGACACCGATATCGCCAACAAGAGCCCCGTCATCGTCATCAGCTCCCGTGTTCGCGACGCGTTTTTTCGCGACGAAGTCAATGCCGTGGGCCAGCAAATACGGATTCGTAATCAAATCTACACCGTAATCGGACAGTTTGCCCATATGGAGGCCATGGTGGGGGGCCGCAATAGCCTGCGCTGGCAAAACCGCATGAATTACATCCCGGCCACCACCGCAATGGCCCGATACAAAGGAGGGGATGAGGTGGACAAAATTGAAATTATGGCCAGACGGGTGGACGACCTACCCGACTTGATCGAGCAAGTCAGCAACACTCTGACCCAAACTCACCGCGGCATTCAGGACTTTGAGATTCGTACCCAGGAGGAGCAGTTACAGGAAATGCGTAAGCTGGAGAATTCCTTTACCTACTCGCTCGGCGGCATTGCCGCAATATCACTACTGGTAGGCGGCATTGGTATTATGAACGTGATGCTGGCGTCCGTCAGCGAACGTATCCGCGAAATCGGGGTGCGTAAGGCCATCGGTGCCCGCAGCTACGATATATTCATCCAGTTTCTCTCCGAGGCGGTAGTGATCAGTGTGCTGGGGGGCCTGATCGGACTGGTTGCCAGCGTCGGCCTGCTGAGCCTGGCCAGAGATTTTATTCCAGACGGTGAATCGATCCAGACCGTTCCGGTGAACGCGATGTTTTATGGCTTCGCCTTCAGTACCACCATCGGCCTGCTCTCGGGCATCTACCCCGCCCTGCGGGCCGCCCGCCTCGATCCCATCGACGCCCTGCGCTACGAGTAGCCGGGGACTTGTCGCATGAGCATAATAATGGCACCAGCCCGAACTGCCAAAATCACCGAGCACCGCCTACCGAGCACCGCCTACCGAGCACCGTCATCCGCCATCAAACCATGCTCAATCAGCTCGGGCAGGGTTTGCAGCAAGTCGCTCCGCCTGATCTCACATTCGCCGCCACTGGTCAGGTCTTTGACCTTGACGGCACCCCGCGCCAATTCATCCGTTCCGTAGATCAGGGCAAAGCGTGCGCCGGATTGATTCGCGGCCTTGAACTGCTTACCGAAGCCCTGCTCCTTGAGCGGGTAGTTGACCTGGTAGCCGACGGCCCGCAGCGATGCGGCATCAAGCAAGGCCAGCTTGCGCTCGTCCGCACCTACCATGACTATCACGATATCCGGCGCATCGACAAACTTCGGCAGCAGTGCCTTCGACTCCAACAGATCGATCAACGTCACGTCGCCCATGGCAAAGCCCACCGCCGGCATCTCCGGACCGCCGAGTTTCTTGACCAAGGCATCGTAACGGCCGCCCCCGGCCAGCGCCCGGCCCTCTCCGCTGGCTTCAAATGCTTCAAAAACAAATCCGGTGTAATAGGCCAGCCCCCGCACGATCCCCAAATCAATTTGCAGGAATGCCATCAGGCCAGCCGCCTCCACATGCTCCATGAGTGCGGTCCATTCAGCCAGTCGCTGCCTGGCAGCCTCCTGGCGCGCTCCCTCCAGCGGCAAGGCCTCAACGAAGGCGCGCAAGCCCGCAAAGTCGCGAATTGTGGTTAAGCGTTCGACCTGCCCCAGGAACGATTCGGCCTGCTCCCCAAGGATGGCAGACAAACTTTCGAGTGCTTTCGCCCGCTCCATCCGCTCCAGCTTATCCACGATCCCCAGCACTTTTGCACTGGCTGCTTCGTCCAGCCCCTCGGAGGCGAGCATCAGTAACCACAGGTCGCGGTCACTCAGCCGTAACTTGAAATCCGCCTCACCCAATCCAAAAGACTGCAAGCTTTGAATCAATAAACAGATCAGCTCGGCATCCGCCGCCGGACCCGCTTCACCAAAAATATCGACGTTAAACTGATAAAACGCGCGCAGCCGCCCCTTCTGAGGCCGCTCATAGCGGTAGTGCTCACCAATATTGAACCATTTCACCGGCCGCTTAAGGCTGTTGGCCTTGGCCCCAACCAGACGCGCCAGCGAGGGCGTCATCTCGGGGCGCAGCGCCACCGCCCGCCCACCACGGTCCTCGAAATTAAATAGCTGGCCGACAATCTCCTCACCAGACTTTTCAATGTAGAGTTCCAGTGGCTCCAACACCGGCGCATCATACTCGCTAAAGCAATAGCAGCGCGCAACCTTCCGCCAATGCGAAAAGATGTAGTTCCTCAGGCGACAAGCCTCGGGGTAAAACTCCCGGAAGCCGGGTAGCGATTCAAATTGCATGGTGTGCCCTTCCGTCCGGAGCCACTACTCGCTGAAATTTCACTAGTTAGGCTTCGTCCGCATCCAAGTCCAGTTCCGCCAATTGAGCCTTCAGCTCTTTGCCAGCCTTGAACTTGATCACCGCCCGCTTGGGAATCACCACGTCGGTTTCCGGCTTGTTCGGGTTGCGTCCGATCCGCGCTTTGCGAATCTGCACCTCGAAAACTCCGAAATTTCGCAGCTCCACATTGCGCCCCTCGCTAAGCGCCTGAGCAATCGCATCGAGCGTTAATTGAACGGTCTCGCGAACTTCCTTTTGTGGGAAACTCGTTTTGTCATAGATGTCGAGAACGATATCGCGTTTGGTAAGATTTTTGGACATACGGTGATTACTCCTGCGGCTTGCGAATTAAAAATCAAAAGATACTGTTGCCGCGATAGTTTGAAAAGAACATTACCTGTCAAACCTGAAACATGAAAGACAAAGAACCACCCAACCCTTTCGAGGAAATCCAGCGCCAATTAAAGGACTTGTTCAAAGACTCCAACGTCAAAATCTCAACGTCGGGCTTTGAAGCGAGCGACATGGAGGAAGGCAACCAGGAGGACTCCGAGCCGTCGGAGCAGGATAAAAAAGAGCAAGCATTGGAACTCATTCGTAATTTCCGGCTGAAACCCAAGGAAATCCGCGACCATCTGAATCGCTTCGTCATCCGGCAGGATGAGGCTAAAAAAGTGCTCTCGGTGGCGATCTGCGACCACTACAATCATGTGCGGCAGGCCATGAGCGGCAAGTCGGGCATCGCCAGCGAATACACCAAGCAGAATATCCTGCTGCTCGGGCCGACCGGCGTGGGCAAGACCTATCTGATTAAAAACATCGCCCGGCTCATCGGTGTGCCCTTCGTCAAGGCCGACGCCACCAAATTTTCAGAGACGGGCTACGTGGGCTCGGATGTGGAGGACCTGGTTCGCGATCTGGTCAAGGGCGCTAACGGCGACATAGAACTCGCCGAAAATGGGATCATCTTCGTGGATGAAATTGATAAAATCGCCAGCGAAGCCGGAGCGGGCGGGCGCGACGTCTCTGGCCGTGGTGTGCAAATCAATCTGCTCAAGCTGATGGAGGAGACCGAGGTTAATCTCTTCAGCCCCACCGATATGATGGCCCAAATGCAGGCTGTCATGGAAATGCAGCGGGGCGGCAAGCCAGGCAAGCGTACCATCAACACCCGCAATATCCTCTTCATCGTCAGCGGTGCCTTCGACAAGTTGGCGGAATCGATTAAAAAGCGTGTCTCCAGTAATGAACTTGGCTTCGGTGCCGCGCCGAATGTCGAGGATGAGGATACCGCCATCTTCCTGAATCAGGCAGAGACGCAGGATTTTATCAAATACGGCTTTGAGCCGGAATTTATCGGCCGTGTCCCGGTGCGGGTGGCCTGTAGCTCGCTCTCTGCCGACGATCTGGCCCACATCATGACCACTTCCGAGGGCAGCGTGCTCAACCAATACCGCGATGATTTCTATGGCTATGGCATCGATTTCACCATTTCGCCCGAGGCCATCCTGGCGATTGCCCAGTCCGCCAGTAAGGAGGGCACCGGCGCCCGGGGCTTGTTGACCGTCCTGGAGCGTATTTTCCGTGACTTCAAGTTTGAGCTGCCCTCCACCGCCATCAAGCAGTTTGAGGTCACGCCCTCGATGATCGACGATCCGGCGGCCTATTTGCGACAGTTGAAAGACCAGAACGCGCACCTCCAGCACGATGTTTTCATCGATGATGTGAAGCACTTCGCGGCATCCTTCGAAAAAGCCCACGGCTTCACCCTGGAATTTAAGCCCTTGGCGGTCGATGCGCTGATTCAGGAATCGATGCAAAGAGATCAAACCATCCAGGCACTCTGCCAGGAAAAATTCCGGGACTTTGAGCACGGCCTGAACATCATCTATCGCAATACCGGGCAGACGGTGTTCAAAATCGGCAAACTCGCCATTGAGGATCCTGACAAGGAACTCTCCCAGTGGGTCGTCCGTAGTATCGAGACGATGAAACAATCGAAATAAAATGCCCGAAGGAGAAGCGGTCAGCCGGATGTTTGCCGGTATCGCGGGACGCTACGATCTCGCCAATCACCTGCTCAGCGGCGGGATTGATTTCTATTGGCGCCGCGTGCTGACGCGCATGGTGCGCGCCTTTGGGCCGCAGGAGGTGGTCGACTTGGCCACCGGTAGCGGCGACGTGGCCTTCAAGCTGCGTGACCGCCTCGGCCCGGAGGTGCCGGTGACCGGACTCGACTTCTGCGAACCGATGCTGGAGGAGGCCCGTGCCAAGCGAGCCCGCAAAGCCAAATATCAAAATCTGCATTTCGAATTCGGCGATTGCATGAACCTGCCGCTGCCGGATGCCTCGGTCGACGCCGTGACCATCTCCTTCGGTGTGCGTAATTTCGAGGACCGCCAGCGGGGCCTCAAAGAGATCCTGCGCATCCTGCGCCCGGGTGGACGCCTCTACGTGCTGGAGTTTTCGCAGCCCGACCGCTGGTTTCGCCCGCTGTATTATTTCTACCTGAAATTTATCCTGCCCTGGGTGGCCGCTATCGCCACCGGCGACAAAAGCGCCTACGACTACCTCGCCGGCACGATTGAGAACTTCCCCACCAAAGAGGCCCTCGCCGATCAGCTCAAACTGGCAGGCTTCGACACCGTCGCAGCCAAAGGCCTCACCTGCTCCATCGTCGCCATCCACGAAGCCACCAAGTTGGAATAAGGCCGTTTTGCCTCCCTCTGTAGGGGTGCTGCTGTGCGGCACCCGCGAACGGTGTGTTGCTCACGGTGTTTCCACAACGTTTTGCACGCTCGGGTTCGCAGAAGGGGCAAAAGGTGCTCCGTATATTTTAATATATCCCGGCTTGGCGAAGAAGGGGCCAAAGGGAAGGGGCCAAAGGGGTCAAAGAATATGAACATTTTTCATTTTTATGATACATTACGAATCAGATTTGTTATCCTCGAAGGATGCCCCATATTCAGCCGCCTGGCGATCCAAATATTTCCGGCGGTTGTATTCGCCCGCAGGTCCCGGG
>PXBU01000168.1 GCA_003566795.1 Puniceicoccaceae bacterium
AAGAGGCAATCAGAACTTTGGTCAGGAGTTGCATCCGGAATTTTGACAAAAATACGACCGTAGCGATGGCACGATAGTGCCGTCTTTTCGATACCGGAGCCACCTGCCGAGGGACCTTGCTCTCGCAAGTTCGCTACAAACCTGATCCGTAGCGACTGGCTTTATGCCAGGATCGAGCCCTTCCGCATTGCGAGCCTCTTTGAATCGAGGGATAAACCCTCTCGCTACAAACCCGGCTACCATTGTTTGAAGCCAACCCTAATCCACCTGCACGACGACACGAAACCCAACCATCCGGTTGCGCTCCCCGCGGGGCGCCTCGCGCACCGGCACGGTAAAGATCGACTCGATGGAATCCAGTGCGTGGCCCCCGATATGACGGGCATCCTCCGTTTCAAAGCGATCCTCCGATTCGAGCCATTCGCTCACATTGCCGAGCAAATCATAAGAACCGCTGGCAAAGGGCTCCTTCTGCCCGACCGGCTGGGTCGTCCCGTCCGAATTGGATCGGCTCCAGACGCGGTCTTCCAGCACGACATAGCGCAGGCGACCCAGCGCAGCACGAAATTCATTCTCCGTGGGTAGTCGCACTGGCTTGCCCAGTATCCAGGCGAGCCGCTCACAAAAACGCTGTGCCTCGATCCAGCTGACCGAATCGACGGGGTGAGTATCCCCGGGGTTTCGACTGGGGTTGGTCCCCATTATCTTCGAGAAGAGTGCCTGCGGCACCTCCGTCCTCAAGATACGCCAGTCGTCGTCATCCGGAATCGGCAGCAGGGCGGCGTAAACACGGTCCTGAATAAAGCCCAAATCGTTCTGCACGAGATTGAGATAGCGGATCTTCAGTTCGAGATCACCATCATTGAGGGAACTCCTCGGGTAGGCTTCTTTCATCTGCCTGATTTCCTGCCGCAGTTCGACGATCACCTCTGCGGCCTCAAAGGTCCTGCGCTCACTCAGCAGTGCTTCCAAACGGTTGTGATTGCGCTCGATCGAACGCCCCAATGGGAAGCTCTCGGCGGTCTCTGCCTTGCGTTGGTATTCGGCCACCCGTTCTGAGGACGCATGCGGGCTGTCGCGAAATGTCTCGTTCAATTGTCGCTGCAGTCGAGCAGCCTCCTGATACAGGCGGGCGGCTTCCAAATACTGCCCCTCGGCGTTACGTGCATCCGCCAGAGTCGCTAACTCCTCGATTTCGACATGACTCTGTCCGGAACGAATCCCCAGCAACTGCAAGCGCAAGCCCTCCAACCGCGCCACATCGGCCTGATTGGTGCCACGAAAACTGCGATTGATCTGGTCTTGCAGCGCTATCGCTTCGGTCAATTTTTCTTCGGCCTGCTCCCATTTCTGCTCGGCAATGAAGGCCTCCGCCTCCGCCTGCAAGCTCACGCTGGTTTGGAATAAGGGCTCTGCGGTGAGAAAGGTCTCATGCCGCCGCAGCGCTGCCGCACGCCCGGGATTATACGCATTGCTGTTGGAGAAACGATGATTGATCGTATCTTGCAGCTCGTAGGCTTCGCGGTATTTCGCACTCGCCGCTTCGTAGTCTCGATTATCGGCGAGCCGCCTGGCCTCCGCCTCGAGTTGCAAACTCTGCTCCCGCAAATCAGCCGCAGCCAGGTTTTCGTAACGCTCCGTCAGGTCCCTCACTCGCCTGGATGCTTCGACATCCGCCCCGGAAATACCATCCAAATAGGCCTGCTGGAGATCCCGGGCCTGCCGGATCAATTCGATGTCTTCCGGCTGGGGCTCCCGCAAAGCCATCAGGTCGTCAAACTGCGACTCCAGTTCAATGCTCTGATCCTTCAGCGCCAGCAGCTCTTCCGGCACTTCGGTAACCGTCACAACGTCACGGTAATCCACGCTACGAGGACCCATCTGCGACAGGAACCAAAACCCTCCCAATACCAGGATTGCCAGGGCAAAGATGGCAGCACCTATGAGCAGTTTTTTGAGTGGACTGCTTTCGTGCGGGAGGTGTCTACGGTGTTTCTTTTTAAATAGGGCCATTATAAATTTGGGACTGGCACTGAAAATTTTGGTCTGCCTAAATGACTTGTGAACCTAGCTGCCGCAAGGCAAAAGGCTCAACGCAACCGAAATCAGGTAAGCGATCTCCTAAGAAAAGATAAAACCGAAAATGTTCGATCAGATTACCATACTTGGCCCGGGCCTGCTGGGGGCCTCCATCGGCATCGCAGCTCGTGAGCGGGGACTGGCTCGGCGCATCGTCAGCTGGTCGCGGCGACCCGAAACACGGGCCAAGTGCCTGCAACAGAGCTGGTGTGACGCAATCTTTGATACCGCTGGCGCAGCCTGCCAGCGGAGCCAGCTCGTCGTGATCTGCACCCCCGTCCACACGATTGTCCCGCTGCTGACCAGTATTGCCCGGGATTTGGCCCCGGACACCCTGATCACAGACGTCGGCAGCACCAAGCGCCGCATCTGCCGGGAAGCCAGCGAGGTGCGCCTGCCGGACGCGACCTTTATCGGCTCGCACCCCATGGCGGGCTCGGAACAAACTGGCATGGCCCACGCCCGGGGAGATTTATTTGAAGCAGCCGCCTGCATCGTCACGCCACTGCAGGACTCGCCGCCAGAAGCCGTGCGACAGATTAGCGCCTTCTGGGAGGCGCTCGGCATGCGTGTCACCCACGCCTCACCCGCCCAACACGACGAGATCGTGGCCCATATCAGCCATCTGCCACACCTGCTCAGTTCCGCGCTGTGCAGCTTTCTCGCCTCAAAAGACCCCGTCTGGAAGACGCTGGCCGGCGGCGGACTCCGCGACACCACCCGTATCGCCGCCGGAGACCCGGACCTGTGGCGTGAGATCCTCAAAAGCAACCGCGAGGACGTGATTCAAGCCATCAGCGGATTCGAGGATGAACTACACCAAATCAAAGCGGCGTTGATCGACGAGGAAACCGCCGCCTTAAATGACAAATTGGAGCTGGGGAAAAAATTCCGTGATCATCTTTAGGGCACTTCACACCGGTTTTTCCCGACCGTGGCGTGTGCGCTTGCGCACGCTCCGCGCCGTCGAGGCGCGGCACCCCATCCCGCAACCGCCGCCATCAGTCATTAGCCATTAGCCATCAAAAAATGCAAGACCCACTGCCGATCCAACCCTGTCCCGGCCCGCTCGACACCGCCGTCGCACTGCCGGGCTCCAAGAGCATTACCAACCGCGCATTGGTCCTCGCAGCACTGGCTGAGGGCGCGACAACCCTCACTGGTGCCCTCTTCAGCCGGGACACTCGCATTATGCTATCCGCGCTGGAGGCGCTCGGCTATGCGATCACAGCGGACGAGGCCGCCGCTACCGTCACAGTTTCCAATACCGAAGCCGCCGCCCCGTTGGATGCGGCGGAGCTGCATGTCGGCAATGCCGGCACCGCCGCGCGCTTTCTCACTGCCCTGCTGGCGCGGAAGTCGGGAGGGCGCTACCGGCTCGACGGCGACCCGGCCATGCGCGAACGCCCCATGACGGGCCTGCTGGATGCACTGGTCGAGTTGGGTGCCGCCGAATTCGAATTTCACGGCGAGCCGGGACACTTCCCTTTCACCCTAATTGCCAAGGGCTACTCCGGCGGCACAGCTGAAGTGGATGCGAGTGCCAGCAGCCAAATCCTCTCGGCCCTGCTACTCGCCGGCGCGACGACGCAGACATCCTTACAGCTCATCTGCCCTCAGGTGCGACCAGCCTACGTCGCCATCACGCTGAAAATGCGCGAAGCCTTCGGCGCACCCCCCCTCGAAGCCAGTGCCTCGGGAGAATACACGCTAGAGCCACTGACCTACCAAAGCCCCGGTAGCTACGCTATCGAGCCGGATGTTTCGGCGGCGAGTTATTTCCTGGCACTGACCCTACTGCAAGGCGGCCGCCTGCGCATCCCCAATCTTGGCCCTGAGCCGTTGCAGGGCGATGCCCAGTTCGCGGCGGTGCTGGCCCACCACGGGTTGCAGGTGGAGGCCGCAGATGGCGAATGGATCGCCACCCGGGACCTCAGTAACGACATCAAGCGCGACCACCGCGAGATCGACTTCAACGCTTTTTCCGACACTTTTCTCACCTACGCCGCCATTGCCCCGCTCCTCGGCGGCTCGGTGCGGATAAGCGGCATCGGCCACACCCGCCACCAGGAAACCGACCGCATCGCAGGTATGGCCGCCGAACTTTCCAAGCTGGGCCAGTTGGTCAAAGAGGAGGACGACGCCCTCACCATCATGCCGAAACCCAACGAGCTGCGCGCCCGTGCGCTCCGCGCACGCAACGCAGGGCAACTGCTCACGGTGGACACTTACGAGGACCACCGCTTCGCTATGAGCTTCGCCATCCTCGGTAGCTGCGACTTGCTCGGCGACGGCCAGCCCTGGCTGGCGATCAAGGACCCGGCCTGCTGCGGCAAGACCTTTCCGCAGTTTTTCGAGGTGCTGGCCGGAGCCCGAAATCTGGAGGCCAGCTAGCCGCGTTTCTGAAAAATTCTAGCGTTTATTGCAGCCTGCTTCACGGAAAACAATATAGCCGCCCCAAGAGTAGTCGGGCCGATTCATCCTGGCACTTATACACAAGTTGGACTTCTGCAAAAAAGCGGTGAAGAAAGCGGGGGTTCATGTAGGGGCTTTCCTGGGGAAGCCCGCGAAAGTTCGGGAGCGTACCCGACGGGCTTAATCTCTCACAACGCACGCGGGTGCCGCAAGCGGACACCCCTA
>PXBU01000353.1 GCA_003566795.1 Puniceicoccaceae bacterium
AGGCCTGGTCGGATTCGAAGTACTTCGTCTCCACGCTCTCGTTGGCCTTGCCCGCGTTCTTCACCACCTCGACCGGCTCACCGGTCTTCACCACCTTGGCGCTGTCGCCGTTGACCGAATTGGTTTCCTTCTTCGCCAGCCGGTGCCAGTTCGAGATCATGACTTCGCCACGCCGCAGCTCTTCCATCCGGTGCGGCGGGACCAGCTGCCTTGTCCGGTAAAGGCTGAGGTCGCCGAGCGCCGGATCCAGTTCCTGCAGCCGCTCGCGGATCGTCACGTTGGGGCATACGATCAGGATGGTGTCCGAGAACCGGTCGTCCCGCGGGGAGGCCACGCGGTTCAGGATCGACCAGGCGGCCAGCATGCCCATGACGGTCGTCTTGCCGCTGCCGGTCGCCATCTTGCAGGCGTAGCGCAGGAAGGCGCGCACACCGGCCGCCTTGGCCTCCAGGCCCGGCTCGTCCTTCGGGATTTCTGGAAGGCCCTTGCGATAGACGTCCTTCGCCTCGACGAGGAAGATGATTGTCTCTGCCGCTTCGATCTGGGCGAAGAACAGGCGCTGCATGCGCTGATCGCTGCGCCACAGATCCAGAAGCTCGCGCGTCACAGGGGATGCGCCGTCGTAGGCGACGCCGCCGCTGTGCACGCCCGCCCGCCAGTCTTTCACTCGGCCGCGGATGGCATTGACGATCTCGAGCTCGACTTCCTCGCCCGCCTGGCTCTCGAACAGCTCGGCCTGGTCGCGGTTCGCGCGCCCCCGACCGGCGTGTTCCGGCACGCGGTAGAAGTAGCTCGCGCGGCGGCGGCCATCAGCCTTGTAGGGCGGCCTGGCCTTCTCGATCTTCCAGTGACACTTCGGTTCCGCGAAGGGCGAGTTGATGATCGGGGACTCGACCTCGGCTACGGTGCGCGGAGCGTCCTGCTGAGCGGCGTCGGGCATCAGACGGCATCCTCTTCGCTGCGGGTCGCCATCAGCTCGTTGCCGCGTTCGTCGATCACCTTCACCGCGATGCGCTTCTTGTCACCCAGCGCGAAGGGCTCGCTGACCGTGCCTGCGAGGTGCAACCAGACGCTGTCCTCGAACTGGCCCTTCAGCGATTTCTGCAGGTTGTCCCACGCGCTGGTCTTGGGGAAGAAGACCTGGCTCGCGTAAAACGCCATGCCGTTGTGATTGGTGTCGAGCATCCAGCAGGGCAGGTTCACACCGTCGATGTGGTCGGTATCCATAAGGTGCGGCAGGAAGATGTCGAGCCCGCGCAGCAAAACGCGATAGAGCGTCGTGCCATCGTCACGCTTGCCAGCCCTCTCTAGCCGCACATCCGGCAGGCCGGTGATCGAGAAGATCTCGCTGCCCTTCGTCGTCTTGAGCAGGTCCGACATCACTACATCCGGCGTCATCGAGATGTAGGCGGTCGGGATCTTCATCTTCTCGAGGATCTCGCGCGCCTTGGCCTGGATCGCGAACCCGAACAGAAACAGCTGGCCAAAGCCTTGGCTCATGGCCTCCATAGCCGCGTTGAACACGTGGTCCGAGCCGATGGCGCCGTCCTCGGGGCCGAAGGCGATGGCAATGGTTTTCTCGCTGCCGTTCTTCGCCACGGCCTCGGCATGCAGATACTCGCGGTCGGCCAGCGGACGGACGTTGTCGAGCTGCAGTGTCACGTTGCCCGGCAGATTGAGCGACTTGCTCTGTCGCAGCACCTCGATCATCCGGTCGAGATAGGCGCGCGGGCTCGAGGACGGCGACTGCGCCGAGGCGCTCTCGGCATCCTCCTCCATGCTCATCGCGGCCTGGATAGTGGCTTCGACGGTGAAGGGGCCGCAGACGCGAGTTACTGACGAATTCTCATCTGGTCGGTCATGGATTACGACAACATCATCCCCCTCATCACGGGTAAAAGACTTCATGGTTGTGCGAGGAACCAATCCTCCCACTTGAGCGCCCTTTCGGTTTTTCTTTTCAGAGTATACAAATCCTCCCGAGGGCCCTTTCGCCGGTTCTTTCAGCTGATACCAAGGATAAACTGAGGTAAGGAGTCTCTGTTTGGCGAGAGCTATTGGAACCCTTGATACATCGACTGTAATCCATCTACGCCCCCACTGCTCCGCTACGAGCGCGGTGGTTCCAGACCCGCACGTAATATCTAAAACCAGATCTCCAGGGTCAGATGTCATAAGTATGGCCCTTTGGATGGGAGCAACACCAGTCTGAACTACATAGATCTTTGGATCTGATCTGCTCTGAACACTTCCTCCAATGTCATGCCATGTGTCAGTAATTGGGCTATAAGGAAAATCGTCTAAATACCTTTTGTATCGAAGAGATCTTCCAGAAACCACCAAACGACCTGCATCTGCGAGCTTGTCCAACCCCTCCCATGTAGTTTTCCACTGCCTCGACGGCGGGATACGAAACGTTTTACCTTCAAAGACGTAATCAAACAAACAGGAAGCAACGTTATTATTTTGACCTGTAAGATCCCCGAGCGTGAAAAAGCGGCCCGTTTCATCAGACTGATAATGAGAATCCTCCTCTGCATCATTGGTCTTGTTCGTATATAGCTGATTGTATTTTCCAATCCGCTTGTCTTTTGCATACCATAGAACAAAATCTTGCGTCGTCGGTAGCATGGTTGAACCCATGCCACTTGTTTTTCTAACCGTGATGCACGAGCAAAAGTTTTCAGAGCCGAATACTTCGTCCAATATCTCACGAACATGATGCATGTTCTCATCAGAAATTTGAACAAATATTGAACCACTCTCAGACAGCATCTCCCTTGCGAAGGCGAGTCGATCTTTCAGATAAGCAAGATACGAATGTAAGCCCAATTCCCAAGTATCTCGATAGGCCTTTACCATCTCAGGCTCTCTGATCATTTCGTCATCAGAGTTGTGCTTAACGCTGTTTTTTCGCACAAAGGGCTGGAAGTTCGAGCCGAACTTCACGCCGTAGGGCGGGTCGAAGTAGATGGTCTGCACTTGGCCGCCCATTCCCTCGTATTCGAGGAGCGAGTTCATCACCTGCAGCGAGTCGCCAAGGATCAGGCGGTTGGTCCAGGGGCCCTTGTGCTCGTAGGCGTCCAGCCGGTCGGCGATGTCGAGGTCCAGATCGCCGAACAGGTCCAGCGTCTGCCCGCGCGCCTTGTGCGACTTCAGTGTCTCAAGGATCGCCTGCGTCGAATGTCGCTCGTGCACGAACAAGGGCAGCGTCGGCACAGTGATCTGCTGCCGCTCGGCCTTGCCCGCCCAGTTCAGGAAGGGCTTCGTCAGGCTGCGCAGCCGCGCCGCGCATTGCGAGAGCGAGGTGAACCGCTCCTCCGTGCCCTGCCAGACCTGCGGCTCGGCAAAGACCGTGGCCTCTCCCTTCTCCGCGGCCTCAACCACCAGATTGAGCAGCCACTCCGCAAAGGGCCGTTCGCCGTTCTCATCCCACGCCAGTTCCGGCGCAAGGCTGGAGTCGTAGCGGTAGGTCTTCGGTGCTTTGCGATATGGAAACTGCGCTTCCACACCGATATCCGGGCGCAAGATGGCTTCATGCGAATGGGAGTAGGCAGCTGAGGTCCTTCCGTCCTGAACGGTCGCCGGCTTAGTCTTTGATTGCTGTATTTTTGATGCCGGTCCTGCTTTTGTATCCGGGCGGCCAACCGAGCCGCCGCGGCCCCGACCTTTTATTAAAAGCCCGGCCTCAACCAATGTGTTTTTCAGCTCGTGGTACTGCGTGTCGTCAATGTCCGGCAAGTGCTGCTGAATTTCGGAAATAAGCTTCTGATTTCCGATGGTAGAGCCGTCTTCCGGGACCAGCCGGAGGATGAGGTCACGAAGCGATTCGGATGTGCGTTTCATTATGAATTCCCCCGTTATACCCAGGCATATCTGTTTGTTTCGCGGCCCAGCATAGCTGCAAATTTGCGGCGATTAAACATTTTGAGACGCCAGTTCGGTTTCAACTCATGGCAGGGGGCCAAGTCGCGGCCTTTCCGGCCAACTGTATCTGGGTCCGAAAAAAGTGAGAAATTTACCTAAGCAACATGGCAATTTTCCTACTTGTCGGAGCAGGGTTTTCCGATTGTGTTTGCAAATCTGGGTCACGAGCATTTAATCCCGCGTTGCAGCTCCTGGCGGAACGGGTAGGGACGGTAGCCGTGGCAGAATACCCGCAGCCTTCGAATTTGAAGCCGCTATCCCGGAGGATTCCAAATGGTCGTTATTCGCTTGTTGTCCCTAACCCTGCTCGCCTGCGCTCTTCTGATCGGCTGCGGACAGATCGACCAAGCCATGATGTATTCGGAGCAGGCCGATGCAGTGGCAGCCGAGCTGGAAGACATCACTGGCATCAGGCCTTCGACCAGCGCTAGCTGGAAGAATGGTGAGTTCAGGGAATTTGTCGTGGAGTTCGACCAAATCCCGGCCGGTTTCACCAGCGATGACATCATTGCCCATGCCGAGGCTTCAATCGCCCGTCATTTCGACGCCAGCCCGCGGAACCTGAAAGTCAGGTTCGTTGATTCGGACGAGCCAGCGAGCATCTAGGGGGCCTCATCCCATCCGGATCAGATTTTTGCACATGGAGTATAACTCGCAGTAGATTGCGATATAACCTTAGCGCGTCTTGAACCGCGCCACCCGCTTCTCCATCCGTGCCTTCATCGCCTCACGCTGATTGCTGCCCAGCAGCAGCTTCAGCTGGAGCCAGCGTTCGCGCCGCAGTGCCCGC